>JALSIF010000299.1 GCA_026981635.1 bacterium
TTATCCCCCTCGGTGAGGATGCGCTGGACCACCCCCAGGGTGAGGCGGGCGGTGATGAGCTCCTTCTGGGCCTGCTCAAACTCCTGCCCGATGAGGTCGGGGACCTTCACCACCGCCGAGCCGGTAGATACCCACACCTCCACCCTGCGCCCCCGCCTAACCGTGCGGCCGGCGGCGGGGCGCTGGGTGATGACGCTCCCCTCGGGGTACTCGTTGCTGGGTACCCGCTCCCTCACCACCAGCTCCAGCCCCAGGTCGGCAAGCTCGCCCCGCGCCTCCTCCAGGGACTTGCCCACCACTGCGGGCACCTTGACCGGCGGCTCCGCCCCACCTATCACCCCGGTCAGGGCGACCACCAACAGGATGAGGAGATAAACCGCCACCCCCAGCACCCCGAGGAAGGCGGCCAGCACCGCCAGCCCCATCCACCGGCGGGCTCCCCGACTGGGATTGGCTCTGGAAGGGGTCACGCGTGCTGATTATAGGAAGAAGCCACCGCCGCGGGGGACTAGCGCCCGAGGGTCTCCGGCCCCACCTCCACCAGCCCCCCCTCCTCACCGGTCTCCCGCTCACCTGCGGCGGGCACCTCCCCCCGGTAGTTGAAGAAGGCGTCTGCCAGGCCAAAGAAGGTGAAGCGGCGCCGCTCGGTGTCTATCTCCACCCGGTTGGCCAAAAGCCGCTCGGCCAGGTGGCGGATCATGATCACCCCACCCTCCAGGGTGAGGAGCTTGGCCCGGTCGTCGTAGATGAGCTTGCCGCTGCGGGCCAGGATCTCCCCGTTTACCACCACCACCCTGCCAGTTGCGGTCATCTCCTTGTCTTCGTAGCGGAAGGTGAAGGAGTCGGCGGTAAGATGCACCTCCTTTTTGAGCCGCTCCATCACGTCGGGGTCCTGGCGGCGGGGATCAACCTGCCCCCCCTCCACCAGCCAGTCGCCGCTCTTCTGGTAGAGGTGGACCGAGCCCTCGGCGGTGATGGCCTTGCGGTCGTCGTCAATGGTGATCTTCTCCGCCTCCAGGAACTTATCCTCCTGGCCCACCTTGGCCCGCCTGGGAGGGGGACCGGTGGCCTCCAGTCGGTTCTCCCTGCTTGACACCACCACCCGCTCGGCGGTGAGGGTGGTGGGCTGGCGGGCGATCACCCGGGTGACCTTCTCCTCCTCCGGTGCCACCAGGTCGTTTCTAAAGATCCAGTCATACTCCTTCAGGGTGAGGACCACATTGCCGGAAAGCTCGTAGGCCTCCCGCGCGCGGGTGAAGGTGAGGCGGTCGGCGGTGGCGCTCATCCAGGGGTGGACCACCCTCACCTCCCCGCTTGCCTCCATCTCCTCGGTCTCCCAGTTGTAGTAGAGCTCGTCGCAGAGAAGCTGGCTCTTCTCATTCTGGAGCAGGTTCTTTATCCGGTCGCGGCGCTCAAGCTCGGGGCCGGGGGGCTCCTCGCCCGGTTTTATGCGGGCAAAGCTGACAAAGCCCTTGGCGTGCATCTGCTTGGTCCTGTTGTTCACCTCCACAAAGTCGGCGGTGAGCTCAAACTCCCCGTCGGTCACCCGGACATTGCCCTCAAACCGCCCCGTCTCCCGGTCCTCGTCAATCTGGGCCTGGTCGGCGGTGATGTGATTGTCCTGGTAGATCACCTCAAAGTCACCCACCACCGAGTATTTCCCCCCCTCAAGGTCGCCTGAGATGCGGCCATTTTTCACCACCAGCTTGGCGTAGCCCCGGATGGGCTTCTCCTCCATCCAGCGGGAGGCGTCCGGTCCGGTGCGGCTGACGAAGGGGGGAAGCTCGGGAGGGGGAGGCACTTCCTCCTTCCCCTCTTCTGCCGGCAGCCCCTCCTCCTCCGGGGGACGCTCCTCCCGGGGGACAAGCTCCCGCTCGTAGCCCTCCACCTCCTCCCCTGGCGGCGGGGCCTCGGTCTCTTCTTGCGGTTCCTTCTCCTCCCGCTCAACTTCTGGCCTGGCCGGCGGCCGGTAGGCGAAGGCCCGCATCAGAAAGCTCACCTCCGCCTCGGCGGCGGTGCGGAAGCGGGTGACCGGGCGGTCAAACTGGACCAAAAGGCGTACCGGACGGGCACCCGCCTCTCTCTCACCAGCAAGCTCAGGTGGGGGGCCGGGGGAGAGAGCGGCAACTAGCATGAAGGCGGCCACCGCCACGGCCAGCTGGGCAAAGCTCTGGGAGGGGCAAGCTGCCACCCTACCCTGCCTCCTCCGCCGGGGCCTCGGCCCTCGCCCCCTCGCCCGCCTCGGCCTCTTCCTCCTCGGCCTCACCCTTGATCTTCTGCTTGATCTTGTCCAGGTCCTTGGTGTACTTCTCGGGCAGCTTCACCAGGGCATAGGAGCGCCCGTTGATCTCCACCCAGTCGCGGTCGGAGTAGAAGATGATCTGGTCACCAAAGAACTTCTCCCCCTTGACGTTCATATAGCGGCAGTTTCCCTCGGCGATGAACTTCTTGTCTCCGTCCTTATACTGGATGGCCTCCGCCCAGGCCACCTTGTCCCGCTGCTCCACCTTCACCCTGCCCTTGGCGGTAAAGTCGTTGGTCTCCAGAAAGATCACCGCTTTGTCGCCCCACACCCGGGTGGGCTGGTAGATGAGCTCTTCCACATCCTCGTTCTCCAGGTCAACCAGGTTGCCCCGCCGGATCCATTCCCCCTCGGTCTGCTCAATGTAGATGTCCCCCTCCAGGAAGACCATCTTCTGTTTCTTCCCCTGGTAGGTGATGAAGTTGGCCTCAGCGTGCTTGTTCACCTGGTCAACCGAGGTACGGGAGAAGGTCTTGGCAAAGTCGTCGTCCCAGTAGTACTCAATGTCGCCCGCGTGGATCACGGTGCGCTCCTGGCGCACCTCCCGCAGGGCGGGGTCGTCCCCCTCCTTCGGTTTGGTGGGGTCAATGGTGAAGGTGATGTTGCCGGTGGCCTTTACCCACTTTATCCTTAGATTGGCATCTATCCGGTCGGCCTTGATGGTGTTTACCTCCTTTCTCAACACCAGCTGGCCGGCCGGCTGGTCAAAGTCAAAGGGGGAGACCACCCGGTTGTTGCGCGGGTTTATCACCAGGAAGGGGTTGAAGTAGGGCAGGGCGCCGGTGGCCACGATGTGGTCGCGCTCCTTGTCGTAGATGACGATGCCGGCGGAAAGCTTTACCTTCTTAAACTCCTTCAGCCTGATCTCCTCGTCGGTAAGCTCCCGCTCCTTGATGAACTCGGTCTCCTTAAGCTCGGGAATCTCCGCCTTCACATTTCCCACAAACTCCAAGAGGCGCAGGTTCTTGTCCCCCTGCATGTAGCTTGCCGAGACGGTGTTGCCGTCCTTGGTGATCACCTTGACCCCCTGGGGGAGAACGAACTTGGCGGCAAAGTGGATGTACTCGGCGTAGGGGGTCTCCACCTTCATCCCCTCGCGGGTCTTGATGTTTAGCCCGTCCTTGAGAAAGAGGTTCTGGCTGTAGCGCTCATATTCAATGGTGCCCGCCTTGATGAACAGGTTCTCCTTCCCCTTGTCATAAAAGACCGCATCGGCGTTCTTAAAGATCACCCTGTCCTGGCGGGGGGTGACCGAGACCTCCTCGGCGGTGATCTCCCACACCTTCTCCCCCTGCTTGTTCCAGCCCACCATCTTGGGCTGGGTGAGGCTTACCGCGGTGCGGGTGCGGTCAAGGCCCCGCCGCTGGATCTCCAGCACCTCGTGGGCCGACTGGATCATCACCCAGCGCATGGCAAGGGCAATGGCCACCATCAGCGCAGGCATGATGAGGGCGCCAAGCCAGGCAAAGCGGCTTCGCCTGGGGGCCTGCTTGCGGCGCTCAAGCAGCTGCTCTTCGGTTACATGCTGGGGCATGGGCTTTCTGTCAGGCCGATTTTAGGCCCACCCTAACCAGAAGGGACGGCAGGCCGGGCGGGGCTGTTTAGTTCTTATTCCCCGATGAGCTTTACCATCAGCCGCTCCACCGTCTCAAAGCCCATGCGCCGGTAGAGACCCCTAGCGAAGCGGTTGCACTCAAAGACGGAAAGGAGGATGGCCCGCATCCCCTGCGCTGCCGCCCGGTGCTCAAGCTCCTCAATCAGCCGCTCGGCCACCCCCATCCCCCGAAAGCCCTGCTCCACGGCAAGAAACTGGGCCTCCAGGTAGGGGGGATCCAGCAGGTCGCTTTCCGCCTCCCTCACCAGGCGGGCAAGCAGATAACCGGCAAATGCCCGCTCACTCACCCGGCCCACCTTGCCCAGGGGCATGCTCACCTCGGCCACCAGGAGGAGCTGGTCGGGGTCCTCCAGGGCCTCCTCGTAGATGGAGAGGTAGTGGACTTTGCTCGCCCCCATCCTGAGGGGCTGGCCCAGGCCGCTGGGCATCAAGCGGGAAAGCTCCCCCACCACCCGCCGGTGGAGGGCGGCAACCGCAGCAAGGTCCTCCGGCTGGGCATCGCGGACCCTGAGTTCAACCCGCTCCCCCGGGCGATTGAACCTGGCTGGTCCCCGCCCCAGACCCATGGGCTGATTATAGGCTGAGGTAAAGGCCCGGGCCAGTCAGGACTCCCTCTCCCTGGCCGCCTTCATCCCCTCGGCGTAGAGGTCGTAGCCGGGGATGCCGGTCAGCCACTCGCCCAGGATCAGGGTGTGGATCTCGTGGGTCCCCTCATATGTATAAACGCTTTCTAGGTTAAGCATGTGACGCATGATGGGGTACTCCAGGGTGATGCCGCTTGCCCCCAGGATGGCCCGGGAGGTGCGCGCCACCTCCAGCGCCATGGCCACATTGTTGCGCTTGGCAAGCGAAACCTGCTGGAAGGTGGCCCTGCCCTGCTCTTTGAGGCGGCCAAGCTGGAGGGCGAGAAGCTGCCCCTTGGTTATCTCGGTTGCCATGTCGGCCAGCTTCTCCTGGATGAGCTGGTAGGCGGCGATGGGGAGGGAGAACTGGACCCGGGTCTTGGCATACTCCAGGGCGGTGTGGAAGCACTCCATGGCGCTCCCCAGCACCCCCCAGGCGATGCCGTAGCGGGCCTGGGTGAGGCAGCTTAGGGGTCCCTTCATCCCCTCCACCCCGGGAAGCACCCGCTCGTCGGGGACAAAGACATCCCTGAGCACTAGCTCGCTGGTCACGCTGGCCCTGAGGCTCATCTTGCGCTTCTGCTCGGGGGCGCTGAAACCCTCGCTTCCTTTCTCCACCAGAAAGCCCCTCACCTTCCCGTCGTCGCAGCGCGCCCATACCAGGGCCACGTCGGCGATGGTGCCGTTGGTGATCCACATCTTGGCCCCATTTAGCACCCAGCCCCCCTCCCGGCGCTCCGCCTTGGTCTGCATGCCGGCCGGGTTGGAGCCGAAGTCGGGCTCGGTAAGCCCGAAGCAGCCGATGAGCTCCCCCTGGGCCATGGCGGGGAGGTAGCGCTCCTTCTGTTCCTCCGAGCCATAGGCAAAGATGGGCCACATGACCAGCGCCCCCTGCACCGAGGCGAAGGAGCGAAGGCCGCTGTCCCCCCGCTCAAGCTCCTGCATCAGAAGGCCGTAGGCCACCGCCTTAAGGCCGGCACAGCCATAGTCGGTGGGAAGGTTTGCCCCCAGCATGCCAAGTTCTGCCATCTCGGGGATGAGCTCGGTGGGGAAGGTGTGGGCCTCAAAGTGGTCCTCAATGATGGGCTTTACCCGCTCCTCCACCCAGGCGCGGACCGCATCCCTGACCGAGAGCTCCTCCTCGCTGAAGTGGGTGGCGTCAAGGTCGTAGAGGTCAAGGCCGCGAAACTGGCTCATCTTCCATCACGCTCCCTTGGGGTGGAGAGATTTTAGGGGGAAGGGGCAAGAGTAGAGGATAAGGGCTACTCTTCCACGAAGGCGGTGAGGGTCTCGGTCCCCTCCATGCCGGCGGGGATGAACTCCACCCTGACCTGGCCCTGGTCGTCGGTGACAGGGTCGGGCACCATGAGGGTTCCCAGCCCCTGCTCTAGGCTGAAGGCCACCCTGACGCCGGGGACCGGGTTGCCCCCCCGGTCGGTTACCACCACGGTAAGCTCAATCTTTGCGGCGGTGGCGTCAACGATGAAGCCCTGCTTGTCGGGGGGAAGCTCCAGCCCCTCCAGCACAAAGCCGATCTCAGCGGCGCCCGGCTGGTAGAGGGAGAGCTCCACCGTCGCCCGCCCCCCGCCGCCGTCGGAGATGGCCACCACCACCCGGCCCGGCTCGCGGCCGGCCACATAGAGGAAGCGCTGCTCCCCCGCCTGGTCGGTCAGGCTGGAGAGGGGCCTGATCTCGCCGCTGCCCCCCACCAGGCTGGCACTGAGCCTTACCCCCGGCAGGGGCCTGCCGTCGGGGCTGAGCAGGCGGGCGGTGATCTCGGCGGTGGAGAAGCCGTCGGCGGGAAGCTCCTCGGGAAATACCTCCACCTCAATCAGGTTGGGCGGCCTAAACAGGGTGATGCCGCCAATGAGCTCAAACTCCCGGTGGCTGACCAGCCTAAGCTTGAGCTTGGCGGTCACCGCCTGGGGGACGGCAAGCTCTGCCTGTGTACCGTCAGCCAGGGAGGCCACCAAACGGTTGGCCTGGGCGGTGTTTCCCGCCCTCAGGGTGGCGTGGACCTCGCCCTTCCGGTCGGTTAGGGAGGGCTGATAGATGAGGCTGCCAAAGCCCTCCCGCTGCTCAAGTAGCACCTCCACCCCCGGCACCGGCAGTCCGTCCCGGTCAACCACCCTGACCACGATCTGGGCTCGGCTCTCCCCGTCGGCGGGCAGGCGGGCCGGGGTGGCGCCCATCTCCAGACGGTAGGGCGAAGTCTGGTCCGGCCCCGGCGGTGCGGGCGGGAAGCGCCGGGGGCTTGAGAGCACCTCGGTGAGGGGGAAGGAGCGCATGGTGAGGGTCAGCCCCTGCCCCGCTCTCTCCACCCCCACCATCAGGTAGCCCGCACCGGGGCGGGAGAGGCGGATGAGCAGGCGATCCCCGTCCCGGGCAGTAAGCTCATGCCCCAGTTCGTCCTCAGCGGGGAGATAAAAGCGGGCGGGAAGGTAGTCGCCCGGCGAGAGGAGCTTCATCCCTCCCCTGGCCCGAAGGAGCAGGGCACCCGAGCCGTCCGGAGTGATGGTAAGCTCATCGCCCGCCGGGTCGGGGACCAGAAAGCCCCCCTGCTCGGAGAAGCGCAGGGGAAGGCCATCCAGGGAGAGGGCAAGCTCGCTTGTGGGAAAGCGAAGCTCGTCAAGCTGGGAGATCAGGGGGTCGCCCGGGGCAAGCGCACTGCCCGAGCTGGCAGAGAGTGCGAAGATCAGGGCGATGCCCAAAGTAAGCCCAATCAGCCTGCCAATGCCTTTCACCTCAAGCTCCCACCTCATCATACCTCTCTGCGAGTGAATTTGTTCACTTCCGGGAAAAATGAGCGCTCCCTTGACCGCTGGGGGTAGAATCACCTCGGGAAGCGCGCTTCCCGCGCAGTTTGAAAAGTGGGGGTGTAGTGGCATTCGACGCCCAAGGTGCACCACAGGCTGCGGCACCCGGATGGTCGCTCAACCGGGTCAACAAGGCGACCGAGGCGCGATAAGTGCCAACAACAACCTCGCACTCGCTGCCTAAGAGAGCGCAGCGACGTCCGCCGGTGGGCAGCCCTGCCCCACCGGATGGGCGCCAGCAGCAGGGCTAGGGACGGGAGGCTGGCCCGCTCCCGCCCTGAAACTCAGGGCTGGTCAAACCGCCGGGGTGGGCTACCGGCAGACCCCGGTGGGGAGACCTAAAAAGCCCAAGCCGGTAGCTATTGCCGTAGAGGCCGGTGGGAATCCGCGGGCGGACGGGGGTTCGACTCCCCCCACCTCCACTTTTTTTATTTCCTGCCCTTTTCTGTCCCATCCCCCAGGGCGAGTGCTAGGATTGAGCTTGCCTTTGGTAACTCCATAAATCGGGAGACCTCCCATAAAGATGAGCGCTCTTGCCAAGCAAACCAAGGCAGTGGCCTTCCCCCCCGGTCTGGAGAGGACGGGGCTCAGCCGCGCCCGGCGGGTCTTCTACCAGCTCTCCGTCCCCGCCCTCATAGAGGAGGCCATCCGGCGGGGGGAGGGCAGGTTCAGCCAGAGTGGCGCCCTGGTGTGCCTCACCGGCGAGCGCACCGGACGCAGCCCCAACGACAAGTTCCTGGTGGAGGACGAGAAGACCCGGGACATCTGGTGGGGGGAGGTAAACCGCCCCATCAGCCGGCAGACCTTTGACCACCTGTGGGAGAAGGCCATCGCCTACCTCAGGGAGCGGGAGATCTTCGTCCAGGACCTCTACTGCGGGGCCGACCCCGAGTATCGCATCAGGGTGAGGGTAATAACCGAGCAGGCCTGGCACGCCCTCTTTGCCCGAAACATGTTTATCCGCCCAGCGGGCATCCCCCAGGACTTTGAGCCCGACTTTACCGTCATCCACGCCCCCGGCTGCCACGCCGAGGGGGAGCGGGAGGGGGTAAACTCCGACGCCTTCGTCCTGCTGGATCTTTCCCGGGGCCGCATCGTCATCGGCGGGACCGCCTACGCCGGCGAGATCAAGAAGTCCCTCTTTACGGTGATGAACTACCTGCTCCCCCTGCAGGAGGTCTTCCCCATGCACTGCTCGGCCAACTACGGGGAGAGCCAGGACGACTGCGCCATCTTCTTCGGCCTCTCCGGCACAGGCAAGACCACCCTCTCCTCCGACCCGGAGCGCACCCTGGTGGGGGACGACGAGCACGGCTGGTCGGAGCGGGGGGTGTTCAACTTTGAGGGGGGCTGCTACGCCAAGGTGATCCGCCTGGACCGGGAGAAGGAGCCCCTCATCTGGCAGGCCTCCAATCGCTTCGGCGCCCTGCTGGAGAACGTGGTGATGGACGGGGAGAGCCGTGAGGTGGACTTTGACAGCGACGAGCTAACCGAAAACACCAGAAGCTCCTACCCCATCCACTTCATCGGCAACGCCGACCCCGACGGCCTGGCGGGCCACGCCCGCCACCTCTTCTTCCTCACCGCCGACGCCTTCGGGGTCCTGCCGCCCATCGCCCGCCTCACCACCGAGCAGGCGGTGCGCTACTTCCTCCTCGGCTACACCTCCAAGCTTGCCGGAACCGAGGTGGGGGTGGTGGAGCCCCAGGCCACCTTCTCCACCTGCTTCGGCGCCCCCTTCATGGTCCACCACCCGCGCCGCTACGCCGGGCTTCTAAGGGACCGCATCACCCGCCACGGGGCCACCGTCTGGCTCATAAACACCGGCGTAGCGGCGCGGGTGGT
>JALSIF010000300.1 GCA_026981635.1 bacterium
TTCTTTACGATCCGCTCGGGCAGGCCCACAAAGTCGGCCATCTGCCACACCTGGGTCTTGTAGAGGTCGCCGATGGGGTTTACCGCGCTGGCGTTGTCCCCAAAGTGGGTGGTATAGCCCAGCAGGGCCTCGCTCTTGTTGGATGTCCCTAGCACCAGTTCCCGGTGCTTGCGGGAGTGGTCGTAGAGCAGGATCATCCGCATGCGGGCCATGATGTTGCCGTAGCGTTCCTTCTCCTCGCCCCCCTCGGGGTCAATCCCCACCGACCGGGCCAGGGCGTCCACCGCCTCGGTGATCTCAATCACCTCAAGCTTGAACCCCAGCTCCTCGGCTACCAGCTCGGCGTCGGTGCGGCTCTGGGGGCTGGAGACCCGGTGGGGCATAAAGAGCCCGGTTACCCTGTCCCGTCCCAGCGCCCTCACCGCCAGGGCCGCCGCCAGGGCGCTGTCCACCCCGCCGGAAAGCCCCACCACCACCCGCTCAAAGCCGGGACCTCTGACTTCATCCTGGATGAAGCGGGTAAGCAGGCTGAGGCTAAGCTCGGGGTCCAGGCGGAGCTCCTCGGGAAGATTCAGGTCCACTTCGGTCAGGCCTGGCCGGCCGCCTCCTCCTGCCCGCCGGCGGCCTCCTCTCCCTCCGGCGGGACCAGGCGGCTAAGCTTCCTGGAGAAGCGCTCCACCAGCCTGTCGCGGCTGCGCTCAATGAGGGTCCAGAGCAGGGCAAAACTGGCCGACAGGGCGAGCACCGCCTCCTCCACCTCCTCGGCCAGCCGCTCAGGATCAAAGCCCGCCTCCCGGGCGCACTCCCTTACCACCTCGGTGGGGGCAAGGCTGATGAAGCGCTCAATGGTAAGCAGAGCGAAGATCAGGTCGTCCACCAGTCCGATGCCGGTGAAGGGGTCGGGGATGAGGTCCAGGGGAGAAAAGATGTAGGCGATGGCCGCAACCACGCTGAGCTTGAGCCAGCCGCTCACCTTGGGGTGGTTCATGAGCTGCCAGAAGAGGCTGAGGAAGGCGGGCAGCTTGGCCAGGTGGGCAAGGGCCCTGAGGCGTTCCTGCTTATCTGCCATCGCTGGGGCAAGTTTAGCAGTCTATCTCGCCTGGGAGGGAAGCTTGCGGCTAGCCCGCTTCCTCTTCACCGGTGGCCACCGGGGCCCCCTGGCCGTTGTCGGCGGTGCGCTCCAGCATGAACTTGGAGAGGCTCAGCTGGCCGGGGATGGGGATGGGGTAGTTGCCGGTGAAGCAGGCCAGGCAGAACTCCTCCCGGGCGTGGCCGGTGGCCTTGACGATCCCCTCCAGGGAGAGGTAGCGAAGGGAATCGGCCCCCACCTCCCGCTCAATCTCCGCCAGATCCGCCCCGGCGGCGATGAGCTCCTCGTAGGTGCCGAAGTCAAAGCCGTAGAAGCAGGGGTGGCGGATGGGGGGGCTGGAGATGCGAAGGTGCACCTCCCTGGCTCCCGCATCCCGAAGCATCCTCACTAGCTGGTTGGAGGTGGAGCCGCGGACGATGGAATCGTCTATCACCACGATGCGCTTGCCCCCGATCACCTCGGGCATGGGGCTGAACTTGAGCCTGACCCCCTTCTCCCGAAGCTCCTGCTCCGGCTCAATGAAGGTGCGATACACATAGCGGTTCTTGATCAGGCCGTGCTCCAGGGGGAGGCCCGACTCCTGGGCAAAGCCGATGGCGGCGGGGGTTCCAGAATCGGGGATGGGGATAACCAGGTCGGCGTCGGCGGGCGACTCGCGGGCCAGCTGGCGCCCCATCCTCACCCTCACCGAGTAGGCGGTCTGGCCCATCACCTCGCTGTCCGGGCGCAGGAAGTAGAACAGCTCAAACATGCAGAACTTGCTCTCCCCCTCGGCGGGGATGCGGAAGTCCTCCGTCCCCTCCTCACTGAGGCGAACGATGTGGCCCGGGGGAACCTCCCGGAGGAAGGTGGCCCCCACCAGCCCGAAGGCGCAGCTCTCGCTGGCACAGACATAGCGCTCCGCCCCGTCCAGGCTGGAGGACTCAAGCACCCCGAGGCTAAGGGGGCGGATGCCGTAGGGGTCGCGCACCGCATAGACCGCCTCGGTGGTGAGGATGACGAAGCAGTAGGCCCCCTTGACCCGGGGGAGCAGCCGCTGGAGGGCGGTGACCATGTCGTGGTGGCGAAGCTCAAGCTCCAGGAGCTTGCCGAAGACCCAGGTGTCGCTGGTGGACTTGAGCTCCACCCCGGCCGCCTTGAGCTCGTCGGAGAGCTCCGGGGTGTTTACCAGGTTGCCGTTGTGGGCGATGGCGAAGGGGCGCTTGGGGTCGCTGTCAAAGACGAAGGGCTGGGCGTTTTTGAGCACCGAGCTTCCGGTGGTGGAGTAGCGGGTGTGGCCGATGGCCGCCTTGCCCTTGAGAACCTGGATGTCCTCCTCGTTGAACCCCTGGGTGACCAGCCCCATCCGGCGGATGGCGGTCACCGTGTCGGAGGTGGCCACCGCGATGCCGGCCGACTCTTGGCCCCGGTGCTGGAGGGCAAACAGCCCGTAGAAGGTGAGCTTGGCCACCGTCCGCTCGGGGGCATAGACCCCAAACAGACCGCACTTCTCCCTCGCGGCGACCCAGTCGGAAAGCCTCACATCCATCGCTCTACTCCCCCCCGGTGGAGAGCCGCCAGCTCCTCCACACTCATATCTATCCACTCCTGCCCGCTTTCCCCTCTAACTATAAGCCGTCCTCCCCCGCTTCGTCCGATCCTCAGGCAGGCTACCCCATTATCCTCCGCCAGGGCGGAAAGCCTATCCGCCCCCTCGGCGGGCACCGCCACCACCACCCGCTGGCCCGCCTCGGAGAAGAGCCGGGCGAAGGCCCCGGGCCCCTCCGGCAGGGTCACCTCGGCCCCGGTGGAGCCGGTGATACACATCTCGGCCAAGGTGACGGCCAGACCGCCGTCGCTTATGTCGTGGGCCGCTGCCATGAGGCCCTCCCGGTGGGCCCGGCTAAGAAGTTCCCTCAGCCTGCGGAAGGCCGGGTAGTCGGGTGGCTCCACCTCCCCCGCCCTGATCTCGGTGAGGTCAAAGGCGATCAGGCTTCCGTCCAGTCTCAGGTCGGAGGAGCCAAGCAGGAAGAGCTCAAGGCCCGGCCCGGGCAGGCCCATCCCCACTGCCCGGCTGACATCCTCCACCTTCCCCACCATGCCGATCACCGGAGTGGGGAGCACCTTGCCCAGGGGGCCCTCGTTGTAGAAGCTGACGTTGCCGCTCACCACCGGCACGCCTATCTCCCGCAGGGCCTCGCCCATCCCCTCCACCGCACGGGCGAAGCAGTCCATCACCTGGAGATCCTCGGGGCTGGCGAAGTTGAGGCAGTTGGTGATGGCCAGGGGCTCCGCCCCCACCGAGAGGAGATTCAGGGCCGCCTCCAGGACCAGCTTGGCCGCACCACGGTGGGGGGAGAGGTAGACCCAGCGGGCGGTGCCGTCGGTGGTGAGGGCAAGGCCCACCCGCTCCCCCACCACCCGGATGACCGCCGCGTCTCCCCCCGGCCCGGCCACCGTGCCGATGCGCACCATGTGGTCATACTGGCGCCAGACGGGAAGCTTGGAGCCTACCGTGGGGTGGGCGAGGGCCTCCCTGAGGGCGGCGGCGGGGGAGCCGAAGCGCTTAGCCAGCGTTGCCTCCACCTCATCCCGGCAGAGGGGCTGGCCCGCCCCCGCGGGTCGGTAGGGCTCCCGCGGGCGGCAGTAGTCGGGGGTGTAGAGGGGAGCCTCCTCGGTAAGGAGCCCCACCGGCAGCTCCGCCACCACCTCCCCCCGGTGGAACACCCGAAGCACCGGCTCCTCAATCACCCTGCCCACCAGGGCGGCGTCCAGGTCCCACTTGCGAAAGACCCGAAGCACCTCCTCCTCGTTTCCCGCCCGCACGATGATAAGCATCCGCTCCTGGCTTTCCGAGAGCATCATCTCGTAGGCGGAGAGCTCGGCGCTCCGCTTGGGCACCGCGTCAAGGTTGAGCTCCATGCCCACCCCGCCCCGGGCGGCGGTCTCGGCGGTGGAGCTGGTAAGTCCCGCCGCCCCCAGGTCCTGGATGCCCACCACCGCCGGGTGGCCGGCTAGCTCCAGGGTGGCCTCCAGCAGCAGCTTCTCCAGGAAGGGGTCGCCCACCTGCACCGCGGGCCGGTCCTCCTCGCTCCGCTCGGTTAGCTCGGCGCTGGCGAAGGTGGCCCCCTGCACCCCGTCGGGGCCGGTTCTTGCTCCCACCAGGAAGACCGGGTTGCCCACGCCGCTGGCCCGGGCGCGCACCATCCTCTCCTTCCTCACCAGCCCCACGCACATGCAGTTCACTAGCGGGGTGGTGTTGTAGGCCGGGTCGGTCATCAGCTCCCCGCCCACCGTGGGGATGCCCACGCAGTTGCCGTAGTGGGCGATGCCCGCCACCACCCCGTGGAGCTGGTAGAGGTTTCTGCGCCTCACTTCCTCGTTCACCTTGCCCGGCCTGATTTCGCCAAAGCGCAGGCTGTCCAGGAGGGCGATGGGGCGGGCGCCCATGGCGAAGATGTCGCGGATGATCCCCCCGATGCCGGTGGCCGCCCCCTGGAAGGGCTCAATGGCGCTGGGGTGGTTGTGGCTCTCAATCTTGAACACCACCGCCAGCTCCTCGGTAAGCTCCACGATGCCCGCGTTCTCCCCCGGCCCCTGCAGCACCCAGGGGGCCTCGGTGGGAAGCTCCCGCAGGTAGAGGCGGCTTGACTTGTAGCCGCAGTGCTCCGACCAGAGGGCGCCGATCATCCCCAGCTCCACCAGGTTGGGCTTGCGGCCAAGGAGACCTACCGCCCGCTCATACTCGTGGCGGGTAAGGCCCACCCGCCTCAGTAGCTCATCGTCTGGCGGATCGGGGACGAAGGTGTCGGGGATCCTCTCGCGCACCCTGGCCACGGGGCGATTATATGGGCACGGAGACTGCCCCTTGGAGGGGCTAGACTGGGGCTGGTGAAGGTGGTGCTTACAGGGGGGGCCGGCTATGTGGGCAGTGTCGTCGCCCACCACCTGGCCGACCGGGGGATCACCCCGATTATCGTTGACGACCTGAGCCGGGGGCATCCCGAGCTGGTAGAGGGTTTTGAGCTTGTGCGGCTTGACCTCACCAGTGCCCCCCTGGAGGAGCTTGCCCAGGTGCTGGCGGGGGCGGCGGGGGTGCTCCACTTTGCCGGGCTCACCCTGGTGGGGGAGGACACAAGGCGCTGGCAGGACTACCTCAGGGTGAATGTGGAGGGGACCCTCAGGCTGCTTGCCGCCATGGAGCGGGCCGGGGTGGACTGCCTGGTCTACTCCTCAAGTGCGGCGGTCTACGGCGAGCCGGAGGCGGTGCCCATCCCCGAGGATGCCCCCGCCCTGCCGATAAATTTCTACGGCTACACCAAGCTGATGGCCGAGGTGGCCATTGAGGCCAGGGCGAGGGAAGGGAAGCTTCGGGCGGCAAGCCTGCGCTACTTCAACGCCTGCGGGGCCGACCCCAAACTTCGGGCGGGCGAGTGGCACGAGCCGGAGACCCACCTTATCCCCAACCTCATCCGCGCCGCCCTGGAGGGGAGGGAGGTGGCCGTCTTCGGCACCGACTACCCCACCCGCGACGGCACCGCAGAGCGCGACTTCGTCCATGTTGCCGACCTGGCCGAGGCCCACCTTGCCGCCCTGAAAAGGCTTGTGGAAGGCGAGGCGGTGGGCGCCCTCAACCTGGGCAGCGGGCGGGGACATACCGTGCTTGAGGTGATCCGGGTGGTGGAGGAGGTGCTTGGGCGGCCGGTCCCCTGGCGGGCGGAGCCCCCCCGCCCCGGCGACCCACCCCGGCTGGTGGCAGACATCTCCCGGGCGGGGCGGGTGCTCTCCTATCGCCCCCGCCTCAGTCTGGCCCGGGCGGTGGAGGACGCCCTGGGTTGGGAGCAGCGCATGCGGGAGCGGGGCTGGCGCTAGAGAGGGCTCGCCCCTGCGATCTTCGCCGCCTCCCGGTAGAGCTCCAGCAGGCGGGGGATGATGCTTTCCGAGCTGTATTCCCTCCCCACCTCCTCCGCCTGCCTGCGGGCTACCTCCCGCCAGCGGGAAAGCTCCCCGAGCATCCCCTCCAGGGCACGGGCGATCCCCTCTGGGGTGGGCTCAGCGAGGATGCCCCGCTCGCCCTGGCGCAGGATCTCGGGCACCGCCCCCACCGCGCTGGCCACCACCGGTACCCCCATCACCATCGCCTCCACCAGGGCGTTGGGGAAGCCCTCGGTGCGGGAGGCAAGCAGGAAGAGGTCGGCGAGGGAGAGAAGCTCATGGGGCCGCTCCACCCAGCCGAGCAGGCGTACCCGCTCCCCGAGCCCCAGCCTTCGGTGGAGCTCCTCCACCTCCTCCCGGCTGGGCCCGTCCCCCGCCAGAAGAAGAACGAGCTCGGGGTGGCGGGGGGCAAGCTCGGCCACGGCCCGCAGGGCCATGTCCTGCCCCTTCATGGGGAGGTGCAGGCGGGCCACCGACAGGGCCACCACCTGATCTGGAGATAACCCCAGCTCCTCCCTTCTCTGCCGGCGCTCCTCATCGTCCAGGGGAGGAGGGGGATCAAAGACCACCAGGTTGGGGAGGAGGCGAAACTTCCCCCTGGGGATGCGGGCCAGCCGGGACCAGTTGTCAATTCCCGCCTGGCAGTTGGCCAACATCAGGTGGGCAAATCGGGCCGCCGTTCCCACATTGAGGTAGATGGAGCGGGGATAGGGGAGCCGGCCCGCCTCATCCATCAGGCCGCTGTTGAAGAGTGAGCCCACCAGCCCTGCCCGCCGCGGACGGGCGGCGGCCGCCCAGTAGAGGTCCTGCACCTGCCAGGCGTGGACCACCTGGGGAGAGAACTCCCTTAGCACCCGGCCTAGCTCCCGCAGGTGGCCCAGGTCCCACCGCCTGCGGCGGGGAATTTCCTCCAGCCTGACCTTTTTCACTCCGGCAAGCCTTGCCCGGATCTCCTCTGTCTGGGGCTGGCGGCAGGCGATGAGCAGCTCCTCAATCTCCCCCAGCCCGCTCAGGCCTAGGGCGGTGCGCAGGGCGCGCCGTTCGGTGCCGCCCCCGAATAGCTTGGTGATCACGAAGGCGACCCTCACGCCTCCTCCCACCTCCACTGGCTGAAATCCCGGCGCCCCCCACAAAGCTCCCGGTGGAGCCGGAGAAAGGCCCTCAGCACCCGGCCGGGGGCATACTTTCTCACCAGCACCTCGGCCCCCTCCGCCGCCCGCTCCTGCCAGCGGGAAAGCTCGGAGAGCACCTCGGCCATCGCCCGGGCGAGCTCGTGCGGATTACCGGGTGGGACCAGCCTGCCCAGGCGACCTCCCTCCAGGATGTCGGCCACCGCCCCCACATCGGTGGCCACCACCGGCCGCCGGCAGAGCAGCGCCTCCAGCAGAGCGTTGGGGAAGCCCTCGGTGCGGGAGGGAAGCACCACCAGGTGGGCGAGGTGATAGAGCGGCTCCACATCCTCCCGCCAGCCGAGGAAGCTCGCCCACTTAGCGATGCCCAGCTCCTCTGCTAGCCCCTCAAGCTCCCCCCGGTGGGGACCGTCGCCGGCGATGAGCAGGCGCAGCCTGGGATGGGTTGGGATCAGCTCGGCCACCGCCCGGATGAGGTCGTGCTGTCCCTTCTCGGGCAGGAGAAGCCTGCCCACCGCTAGCACCACCACCTCTTCTTCCTCCAGCTTCAGCTCTTCCCTAAGGGCGGCAAGCTCCCCCGCCCCCGGCTGGGTCAGGGGGGAGGGCTCAAAGTAGTTGGGCAGATAGACCGAGCGGGCGGGGGAGATGCCCGCCAGGGACCGCCAGTTGGAGAGCCCCTTGGGGTTGTTTACCGCCACCAGGTCTAGCCGTGGGCGGATCAGGCGCAGGCTCAGCCGCTGCCTGGCCGGGCTTGGGATGCGCCGGGCCTCGTCCTTGAGACCGCTGTTTAGCAGGTGGCAGATTAGCCTCGCCCCGGGGGGAAGGGTAAGGGCCGCCCAGAGGGCGGGTCGGGCCAGCCAGGCGTCAACCACCTGGGGCCGAAGTCTTATCCACAGGCGAAACAGCCCCGCCAGGGTGAGGGGATCAAGCTCCACCCTTCGCCTGAGGGTGATGAGCTTCAGTTGGTGGCGGTCCACATAGTCCCACACCTTGCTGGGCTGGGGAGTGAGGGAGATGAGGGTCAGCTCCACCTCGGGGTCTTCCGCCAGGGCGCGGGCGGTCATCAGCGCCTGCTTCTCGCCCCCGCCGCCAAAGTAGGTATCGGCCAGAAAGGCCAGGCGCAGCCGGCTGGCTGACCTGCTCAGGGATGGGGCGGTGGTGGGGAACCTCATGGGAGGGCGCTCCTATAATAGCCCGGGATGCTCTCCCTGCCCCGAGAACTGACCACCCTGCGGGGAGCTGCATTCCTCCTCAACCACCTGCGCCGTCCCCACCTCTGGCAGGCTCGGCAGCTGCTTATGCCGGTGGGAGCTAGGCAGTTTGATCCCGGAAGACTGCCCGGTCCGGCATATTTGGCCTCCAGCCTGGCCCGGGCGGCCGAGGAGGGAGGCTCAGCCTGGCTCAGGGAGCTTGGCCAACGCTACCTTTCCCTGGGGCGACCCGCTCCCTGGGAGGAGGAATTCGCCCATCTTCCCGTGCTGGAGAAGGAGCGACTGAAAAGTTCCCTTTCCGAGTTGGTCTATCCCTGGGCCCCTCGCAGGAGGCTTTTGGAGGTGAGGACCGGCGGCTCCACCGGGGTACCTACCCCGATCATGACCGGGCCCCTGCTCAGGGCAGTCTTTACCTACCTGGTGCTCAGGGGCCAGGCCGAGGTGGGCTGGCGCTTCGGGGATCGGGTGGTCCTGGTGTGGGGGAGGGACTTTGACCAGCCCGATGTGGTGCTCGGCCCCCTCACCCCGTCAGACTGGATACGGGGCATCGTCCCCTTCAAGGTGTGGGAGGTGGAACGCTACCTTGACCCCATCCGGCGGGAGCTGATCCGGCCGGGCAGGAAGTGGTTGCTGGGCTACGCCTCCAAACTCTTTGTGGTGGCGGAGAGGCTGGCCGAGCAGGGGATG
>JALSIF010000301.1 GCA_026981635.1 bacterium
CTTATTAACGACATCCTGGACTTCTCCAAGCTGGAGGAGGGGAAGGTGGAGCTGGAGGAGATCCCCTTCAATCTCCACCAGCTCTGCTACCGGACGGTGCGGATCTTCTCCGGCCAGGCCCAGGAGAAGGGGATTGAGCTGATCTGCTCGCTGGGAACTGAGGTCCCCATGGGGGTAAGGGGGGATCCCACCCGGCTCAAGCAGGTGCTCATCAACCTGCTTAGCAACGCCATCAAGTTTACCGACGATGGTGAAGTGCGCCTGGAGGTGAGGGAACTTGAGCGGGTGGAGGGGGAGCGGAGCCGGTTGGAGTTTGCTGTGGTGGATACTGGCATCGGCATCCCCGAGGAGAAGCTGGAGCAGATCTTTGAGACCTTCACCCAGGCCGACAGTTCGGTCAGCCGCCGCTATGGGGGGACCGGACTGGGTCTGGCCATCTGCCGCAAGATCGTTGAGCTGATGGGCGGCAAGCTCATGGTGGAGAGCAAGGAGGGGGAGGGGACCCGCTTCTTCTTCCAGGTTGAGCTCCCCCTGGCCGAGGTGGGGGAGATGGAGATACCGGAGCTACCTCGGGAGGTGGCCGGGATGGTGGTCCTCATCGTGGATGACAACGCCACCAACCGGCGCATCCTGGAGGGCTACCTGGAGAGCTGGGGAATGGAGGAGATCGTCTCCCTGCCCAGCGGGGAAGAGGCCCTGAGCTACCTGGATGGCCTTACCCGGCGGAAAAAGCCGCTGCCCGGGCTGATCATCACCGACGCCAACATGCCGGGACTTTCTGGGCCCGAGTGGATTGAGCGGGCGCGGGCCCAGTTTGACCTCAGCGAGACCAAGGTGCTCCTGCTTACCTCCTCCCTGGCGCTGGAGGCGGAGGAGCGGGAGCGGCTGGGGATCGGTGCGGTGGTGTTTAAGCCGGTGATGCCGGAGCAGCTCTACCGCCACATCCTCAGACTCACCGGCCACCTGGCCGAGGAGGTGGAGGAAGAGGGGGCTGAAGCGGGGCGGGTGATCCTAAGCTCCAAGGCGCGCATCCTGGTGGTGGAGGACAACCCGGTCAACCTCAGGGTGGTGGCCAGTCTGCTGGGGCAGCTGGGGCTGGAAAACATCTCCACCGCTGGGGACGGGCGCCAGGCGGTGGAGCTGGTCAAGTCGGGCCGGTTTGACCTGGTACTGATGGATGTGCAGATGCCGAGGATGGACGGGTTGGAAGCCACCCGGGAGATCCGCCGCTTTGAGGAGCAGAGCGGCCGGCCCCGGGTTCCCATCGTGGCCCTTACCGCCCACGCCCTGCCGGGTGACCGGGAGCGCTTCCTCAAGGCGGGGATGGACGACTACCTGACCAAGCCGGTTGACCCCAAAGAGCTGGAGCGCACCCTGGCTCGCTGGCTGTCGGTCGGGGAGGGAGACCGGCGGAGGGAGACTGGACCCCCGCCAGGGGAGGGAGAGCCGGCCCCGGCCGCTTCCCCTGCGGCCAGCGACAACGGGAAGCGGGCACGGCCGGTGGTGGAGATGGAGGAGCTTATGCTCCGCATGGGGGGGAACCGGGAGCTCCTGGCCGAGGTGGCCAAGGTCTTTCTGGAGACCTACCCGGAGCAGCTGGGGAAGCTCGCCCAGGCGGCCAGGGCGGGCCATGGGGAGGAGCTGTGGAAGATCGCCCACTCCCTGAAAGGCTCGCTGGCCAACCTCTCGGCCAAGGAGGCCAGTGAGCTGGCGGCACAGGTGGAACGGCTGGCCAAGGGGGGGGAGGTGGAAAAGGCGGCGGCGCTGGCCGGCCGGCTGGAAGAGGCGGTCCAGGCGGTGGCGGAGGTGCTCAGGCGGGAGATGGAGAAGGTGGGCTAGGCGGGGATGCGGGTACTCATCGCCGACGACGACCTCATCTCTCAGCGGATCCTCTCCTCCGCCCTGGAGAAGCTGGGCCACCAGGTGGAGAGCGCCCGCGACGGCAGGGAGGCGTGGGAGAAGTTCTGCCAGGACCACTATGAGGTGGTCATCCTGGACTGGGTGATGCCGGGGATGAAGGGGCCGGAGGTGGCCCGGCGCATCCGGGAGGAGGCGAGGGACTACTATCCCTACGTCATCCTGCTTACCTCCCTGGACGAGAAGGAGAACCTGATTGAGGGGCTCCAGTCGGGGGCCGACGACTATCTGACCAAGCCGCTGGACCCGGCTGTACTGGAGGCGCGGCTGGCGGTGGCCAGGCGAATCGTTGAGCTTGAAGAGAGCCTGAAACAGAAGATTGAGGAGCTCTCGGAAAAGAACCGCCGCATCAGCGAGGAGCTCAGGGCCGCCTCCCGCATCCAGGCGGCCCTGCTGCCCAGCCCGGCGGTGGTGGGGCCGCTGGAGATCGCCTGCTACTACCGGCCCAGCGAGGAGCTGGGCGGGGATCTGCTTAGCTTCTTTCCCCTCAGCGACCGGCTGCTAATGGCCTACCTGCTGGATGTGAGTGGCCACGGGATGAGGGCCTCCCTGCTCTCGGTCTCCCTGGGCTACATCATCTCCAGCAAGTCCAAGCAATACTTCAACCGGGACGGCGGCGAGGCGCAGGGTGAGGGTCTGGGGAAGAGGCTGGTTGAGCTGGTGGGGGAGCTAAACGAGGAGCTTCAGCTCCTTGCCCAGACCGGCCAGTACTTCACCATCGCCCTCTCCCTGGTGGAGCTTGACCGGCTCACCCTCCACCTGGTCTCGGCGGGGCAGCCGCCGGGCCTCATCGTGAGGGCCGACGGGGGAGAGGAGTGGCTGGACCTACCCGGCTTTCCGGTGGGGCTGGTGGAGGAGGCCGACTATGAGGTGCAGAGCAGAGCCCTCTCTCCCGGTGAGGTGGTGATCTTCTACTCCGACGGCATCACCGAAGCCCGCTGCGGGGAGGGCAGGCCCTTCGGGCGCGAGGCGCTGCTTGGGGGAGCAAGGCGGGGGGCCAGGGGGGGAGCCATGCGGGTGCAGGCGGAGATCGTCTCCGACCTCAACGACTGGCTAGGGGACCACCCTCCCCAGGACGACATCTCCCTGCTGGTGCTGGGGGTTAGGGGAGAGGGGGGCTAGTCCCAGCCCTCACCCCCGTAGGACATCTGCCAGAAGCGCTCCTCGTAGTGGCAGGTGAGGACGAAGTTCTCCTCCATCTGGGCAAGCTCCTCTGGATCTTCGCCCGCTGCGATCCGGTCAAGGCTCTCCCCCAGCCAGGCGACGAAGGCGGCAAACTCGGGGGTGGTCCAGTTGTCTATGAACTCCTGCCAGGGGGACTCCCCTTTAAGGTTCTCCTTTACCCAGCTCCAAGCCTCGTGGTAGGCCCGCTCCAGGGTCCAGAGGGCGGTAAAGCAGACGGGGAAGCTCTCCCGGTAGGCCAGGCGCAGGAGGTAGTCGGTGTAGGCCCGGCAGGTGGGGAGGGGCTTTGCACCGGCAAGGTCCACCCCCGCCCGCTCGGCCATTTTGCGGAAAAGCTCAAGTTCGTCCAGCATCACCCCTACCGACCGGCCCAGGCTCTCCATGAACTCCCCCGGCGCGCGGGCAGAAAGCAGGGCGAGGAAGCGGGTGTAGTCCACCCCGAAGAGGTAGTCCTGGATGAGCCACTGGGCGAAGACCGGCTGGGGGATGGTGAGGGCGGCGGTCTCCTCCAAGAAGGGGTGGTGGGTGGCCCGGTGCCACAGGGAGGCGTGTTTTTCTAGAAGCTCACTGGTAAAGCCCATCCTCGCACCTCCTCAGGCGATCTCCTCCGGCCACCCCTCCAGGGTCCAGCCCATCTGCCAGAACATCCACTCCCAGCGCACCGCCTCGGCAAAGATGGCCGAAAGCCGCTGGTGGCGGGGGAGGGAGGGGTCGGTCACCCCGGCCTCCTCGGCCAGCCGGTCGGTGAGCTGGCGGAACTCGCCGCACAGCCCCACCCACTCGGGGTCGGAGTACATCTCAATCCACTCGTGGTAGGGGCCCGAGGTGGGGCGACCCTCCAGGCCGGCCAGGCGGGTGCCGATCTCGGCGTAGCCCACGAAGCAGGGGGTGAGGCAGACGGCGATGTCAAGGAGGTCTCCCTGGTTAGCGGTGGCCAGCATGAAGCGGGTGTAGCCCAGGGTGGTGGGGGCGGGGCTGGCCTTTTCCAGCTCCTGCCGGCTGATGCCGTTTCGCTCGCAGTAGCTTCGGTGGAGCTCCATCTCGGTGTTCAGGGTCACTTCGGTGAGCTTGGCAAAGAATCCCTGGCGCTCCACCGTGTCGGCCTTGGCCGAGCCCAGCGCCAGCACCCGGCAGTAGTCAATCAGGAAGAGGTAATCCTGAATCAGGTAGTGGCGGAACTTCTCCTCCTCCAGGGTGCCGGCGGCGAGGGCCTCCACGAAGGGGTGGTGGGCCGCCCGCCGCCACAGCTCCCGGTGGGCTGCGATGAGCTGGTCGGTCAGTCCCATGGTTCCATTTTAGGTCGCCGGGGGGACCAGCTGGCCCTCACTCCTGGATGGCGAACTTCACCTTGCTGTCGGTCAGGGTGTGGTAGGCGATGGCGATCTTGCCGTTTATGACTGCAATGGAGGAGAAGGGGGAGGCAATGGTGTCATCTGTGTCCACCATCTGGGCCAGCCAGCTGCCCTGGCCGTTTGCTTGGGTTGCGCGGGCAAGTTTGATGCCCTTGACCAGCTGGTTGTCCTGGGTCCCGCCACCGAAGAAGGAGACCACCGGCTTGTTGTCCACTACCGTCATGTCCAGACCGCTGGGGAAGGTGAAGCCGTCCGATTCGTCGGCCAGTACCAGATCCCAGCTTCCCAGGCCGTCGGACTGGGAGCTGTAGGCATAGACCAAGCCTACCCCCAGTGCCTTGGTGTAGATAACGGCGGGCTTGTTGTCTACCACGTAGAGCTTGATGGAACCTCCTGCCTCTATGGTTTGGGTGACCTCCTGGGTCTGCCAGCTACCTGTGCCGTCGGACTGGGAGTTGAGGGCGAAGAAGACCTGGCCGTTCTTGGTGTATGCTACCGCTGGCTTGCCCTGCACCTCGGCGATGGAGCAGAGGTCAGAGCCAGCCTGACCGGCGCCGGTGGTGACGGTAGAGATGTTCCAGCTGCCCAGGCCATCGGTGGTGGTGCTTACTGCGACTCTGAACTCCTCCTGGCCGATCCGGTAGCAGATGGCAGGCTTGCCCCCCACCACGGTTAGCTCACTTACCATTCCGGCTATCTCCTGGTTGGGGGGGGCCACCGTTACCACATCCCACTGGCCCTGGCCGTCGGCCTGGCGGTTGATGGCGTACATCAGGGTGGTCCGGTTGGAGCCATCAAAGAAACTTACCGCCGGTCGCCCGTCCACGATGGCGAGGGAGGTGGTCCCTCCCACCGAGTCGGAGGCAAAGATGGACCCGATCTGCCAGCTCCCGGAACCGTCGGGCTGGGTGTTGATGGCGAAGTGGACCTCCACCGCCTGATCGGGCGGGTTGTTCTCGTTTAGGAAGTAGTAGGTCATGGCAGGGCGGCCGTCCACCTCCTTGAGGGATACGCCCGCCGTCCCTCCGATCTCTCCCTGGGTCTCCACCACCTGGATGTTGAAGTTGAGCTGGCTCCCACCACCACCGCCACCGCTTATCAGGATGGGAACCGGGTCGGCTGGGTCCACGAAGGGGGTGCCAGCCACCTCTCCGGCGGCCAGAAAGACCTCCTCGTGGGCGGGGGCTGAGAGGTCCACCGGCACGGCGATGGGCAGGTAGCCGCTCTGGGTGGGCTGGGCAGCACTGTCAATCACATCGCTCAGGGGGTAGCTTCCCAGCAGGGGGGCGGTGGCGGGGTCAAAGTCGGCCTGGTACTGGTAGCGGCGGATCTCGGTTACCGAGGTGCCGAAGGCGGCCACCAGCAGGTTCACGTCGGCGAAGTTGACCTCGCCGTCGCCGTTGAAGTCGTGGGCCTGCTTGACGGTGGAGCCGTCTACCGACTGGCCGAAGGTGGCCACCAGGCCGTTTACATCGGCAAAGCTCACCGTCCCGTCGGCGTTGTTGTCACCGATGAGGCGAACCTCGGCGTGAACCAGACTGGCCGAGGTGTCCAGAGCGCCCTGGGGGTTTTGGGGGTCGGCGGGGTTGAGCTGCAGGATGGGCTGGCTTCCCTGGGCGGGAAGCTGGGCGATGGACCTGGTGAGGGCGGGGGGAGGGGAAGTCGGGCTGTCACCCTGCCGCCCGCCGCAGGCGGCAGATAGGCCAGCAACCATCCCAACGGCTAGAAGCAGCTGGACGAAGACAGAGGGTCTTATCCTGGACATCCCTTCCTCCTTTTTTGACAGGTTATTTGACCCGAGCACAACCAGCTCGGAGAAAAGCGGCCGTCCTTTCGGGTGGCCGCTGGGAGATAGCTTGGCTCCCCTACCGCTCTACCTTCCTCTCTGGCAAGGACAAGCGCAGCAGAAAGTAGGAAGAGGTGGGAAGACAAGTTATCTCCCCGAAAGCAGTTTAGCACGGTGGAACCGGTGGGCATACAGCAAGCCCCTGCCCCCGGTTCCGGCAGTTTAGACGGCTCAGCCGGAGTCTCTTCTTTTGTCCGCCTACTGACCGAGGGCGAACCAGAGCTCTCCGGTCTGGAGCTTGTGGTAGACGATGCCCACCTGGCCGTTTACCTCGGCGATGGAGGTGCGGGGGTACATTTGGCCCTGCTTGTCCACCGCCACCCCACTCCAGCCGGTGAGTCCGTCGCTGGATGAGCTCCTTGCCAGGCGGATGCCAGAGGTAATGTCATCTCCCGGGCCAGCTCCCCAGAAGCTTACCGCCGGCCGTCCTCCGATCAGGGTGATGGCAACACCGGTAACTGGCTCAAAGTTTCCGCCACTGTCGTCGGCGGTGATGATCTGCCAGCTCCCCGAGCCGTCGGTAAGGTCGCTTAGGGCGTAGCCCAGAGAGGGAGGGGTGAGTATCTGGTAGGCGATGGCCGGCCTGCCGTCTGCGGTGACCACCATGTCAAGGTAGGGGCCGGCAGTGAGGTCGCTGGTGAGCTGGTAGCTCTGCCAGGTGCCGGTGCCGTCGGGCTGGTCGTTGATGGCGAAGTAGAGGTTGGCCCCCTTGGTGTAGGCGACGGCGGGCCGGCCCTCTACTTCGGCGATGGCGCACCAACCTCCTATCCCCACGCCGGAGGGAGCGGTGTCCACGGTGCTGATGTTCCAGCTGTCCAGCCCATCGGCGGTGGTGCTTACTG
Source organism: bacterium (assembly GCA_026981635.1). GTDB lineage: Bacteria > 4484-113 > 4484-113 > JALSIF01 > JALSIF01 > JALSIF01. Next base: position 7,140 of record JALSIF010000301.1, read on the forward strand.
CTGCGCGGATCTCGCTGTTTGAACCCACCGAGTAGCAGACGGCCGGCTTGCCACCTACCGTGGTGAGGTCGCTGGTCATGCCGATGGCCGTCTCGGGGTCCTGGTCTACGGTTACCACCGTCCAGCTTCCCTGGCCGTCGGCCTGGGAGTTGAGGGCGTAGTGGAGGGCCGGATTGGTGCCGTTGAAGAAGGTGACCGCCGGCCTGCCATCCACCTCCGCCAGGGAAGTAACCAGCCCCACCGAGCCCGAACTGAAGATGGTCCCGATCTGCCAGCCGCCAGAGCCGTCGGGGTTGCTGCTGATGGCAAAGCGCACCTGGATAATGCTGTCGCCGGGAACTCCGGTGTTGTAGTAGTAGGCGATGGCGGGACGGCCATCAATCACTGCCAAGGTGGCGCCGGCAGTCCCTCCGGTCACCGGCGAGGCATCCACCACCTGGCGGTTGAAGCCCAGCGGGGCGAGGCTGATGGGGACCGGTGTGGCGGGGTCCAGGAAGGGCTCGCCCGCCACCTCGCCGGCGGCGATGAAGACCTCCTGGTGGGGACCCATGCTGGTGTCCACCGGCACGGCGATGGGCAGGTAGCCGCTCTGGGTGGGCTGGGCGGCGCTGTCCATCACATCGCTCAGGGGGTAGCTTCCCAGCAGGGGGGCGGTGGTGGGGTCAAAGTCGGGGCCGTCATACTGGTAGCGGCGGATCTCGGTTACCGAGGTGCCGAAGGCGGCCACCAGCAGGTTCACGTCGGCGAAGTTGACCTCGCCGTCGCCGTTGAAGTCGTGGGCTTGCTTGACGGTGGAGCCGTCTACCGGCAGGCCGAAGGTGGATACCAGGCCGTTTACATCGGCAAAGCTCACCGTCCCGTCGGCGTTGTTGTCACCGATGAGGCGAACCTCCATGCGCACCACACCGGCGGTGGGGTCAAAGGCCCCCTGGGGATTGGAGGGGTCAACCGGGTTTAGGGTAAGGATGGGCCTACCCCCCTGGGCGGGAAGCTGGGCGGTACCTTTTGAGGCCGACGCCAAGTCGGGCTGGGGGAGATGTTCTCCCCGGCTTGGCAACCGCTCGGCGCGGCAGGAAGAAAGCCCCGTCAAGACCGCAAGGAGAAGTAGAGTCCAGTTCCCGAGCTTGCCGGAAAACCCCATCTTCTTCTTCCTCCCGAGTGCAGTTTTCCCCTTGGCAAGCTTACTCGGCTTTGCTGTCAGGTTAGCTAACTGAGCCTGATATTTTTACCCCTTTGCTCCCACTTCTGCTTTCAGCAGCTGGCGGAGCACGAAGGGGAGGATACCGCCGTGGCGGTAGTACTCCAGCTCCACCTCGTTGTCCAGGCGGGCCACCACCTGGAACTCGCGGGTGGAGCCGTCGTCCCGGCGGGCGAGGGCGGTCAGGGTCTTTCTCGGGGTGAGGCCGTCGGCGATGCCCTGGATGGTGATGGCCTCGCGGCCGGTTAGGCCCAGCTTCTGCCAGCCCTCGCCGGGCATGAACTCCAGCGGCAATACCCCCATGCCGATGAGATTTGAGCGGTGGATGCGCTCAAAGCTCTGGGCGATCACCGCCTTGACACCCAGCAGGGCGGTCCCTTTGGCCGCCCAGTCGCGGCTGGAGCCGGTGCCGTACTCCTTTCCCGCCAGCACCACCAGGGGGACGCCCTCCTCCTGGTAGCGGCAGGCGGCCTCAAAGATGGTCATCTCCTCTCCCTCGGGGAGTTTCAGGGTAT
>JALSIF010000302.1 GCA_026981635.1 bacterium
CCCGCGCCTCGGCGATGAGCTGGTCGGAGATGACCAGGGGGGGCAGGTCGGGCTCGGGGAAGTAGCGATAGTCGTCGGCCGTCTCCTTGCGCCGCATCTCCACCGTCCGGCTCCCGTCCCAGCGCATGGTGGCCTGGTGGACGCTCCCCCCGCTCTCAAGAAGCTCAATCTGGCGGCGGATCTCGTAGTCTACTGCCTTTCGCAGGATGGCGTAGCTGTTTAGGTTCTTAAGCTCGGTCTTCACCCCCAGCCGCTCCTCCCCCCGGCGGCGCACCGATATGTTTGGCTCGCAGCGGAAGTTGCCCTCCTCCATGTTGGCGTCGCTTATCCCAAGCCAGATCAGGGTCTGGCGCAGGGTCTCCAGGAACTCCACGCACTCCTCGCCGCTTCTGAAGCAGGGCTTGGTGACCAGCTCAAGCAGAGGCACGCCGGAGCGGTTGTAGTCAATGAGCACCTCGCTGCCCAGGTGGAAGAGCTTGCCGGTGTCCTCCTCCAGGTGGATGCGCTCAAGCAGGCCCTCCCGAACCTCCCAGCTCCCGTCGGGCAGGCGGTGGTAGTAGGAGAGCCGGCCCCCCCGGATGAGGGGGCGGTCATACTGGCTTATCTGGTAGCCCTTGGGCAGGTCGGGATAGAAGTAGTGCTTGCGGGCAAACTCGGAGCGGCGGTCAATAAAACCGGCAATCCCCCCCTCCCGCCAGCGCCGAAACCCCTCCTCGCGGTCCCACACTGGCTCGCAGCCCAGGGCCATCCCCAGGGCGAGGACCTTTACCACCGAGAGGCGGTTTAGCACCGGCAGGGTCCCCGGCAGACCCAGGCTCACCGGGTCAACGTAGCGGTTGGCCACCGCAATCTCTCTGGTGTTTACGCTGGGGCAGGGGGAGAACTGCTTGCTGTCGGTCCTGATCTGGGCGTGGACCTCAAGGCCGATTACCGCCTCCCACTCGCCGTGGGCCTCGGCCTTGGGCTGGGCTAGAGCTTCCCTGGCCATCCCCTCTATGTTAGCGGGAGCAGCCTCCCCGTCAGGATTTTCCCCAGGCCCGCCTTAGCACCCTGAGCCAGTTTTCCCCCATGAGCTTTTTGATGTCTGCCTCCTCCCAGCCCCGCTTGTCGGCGAGATAATCGGCCAGCTTGGGCAGGTCGGCCACCGTGCGGAAGGGGTCGGGGGAGTTTTCCGCCGTGATCCCGCCGTCAAAGTCACTTCCTATCCCCACGTGGTCAACTCCCATCACCTCAACCATGTGCTCCAGGTGGGCGTAGAGGTCGTTCAGGTTGGTGTGGCGGTCCTCGGCGATGAAGGCGTCGTAGAGCACCAGCCCCACCACCCCGCCCCGCTCGGCAATCATCCTGAGCTGGGCATCGCTCAGGTTTCTGGGGTGCTCATAGATGGCGGCGGCGTTGCTGTGGGAGGCGATCACCGGCAGCTCCCCCTCGCTCTGGTCCCAAACCTGCAGTGCCTCAAAGAAGGAGCGCTGGTTGAGGTGGGAGGTGTCAAGGATGAGCCCCGCCTTCTTCATCAGGATGAGCAGCTGCCTACCCGCCGGGGTTAGGCCGGGGCCGTCGGGGTAGTCGTTGCCCACCGCGTAGGCGTTGGGGTTGGCCCAGGTAAGGCCCACGATGGAGACCCCCTGGCCCCGCCAGTAGTCAGCCAGGCCGGGGTGGCCGATGGGGTCGGCCCCCTCCATTAGGATGACCATCCCCACCTTGCGCTTCCCGCGCTCCGGGTGCTTGCGGTTGTGGGTAAGAAGTGCCTCCAGTTCGGGCAGGTTTCTCACCAACACCACTCTCCCCTTGCTCTCTTCCTCCAGCTCGCGGTAGAAGGAGAGTTGCAGCTTGGCTATCTCCTGGCTGCGGTAGGGCTTGTATTGGCGGGGGACGAAGAGGGTGGCAAAGACCAGGCTTACCGGCGCGTCCAGATGGTCCTCAAAGGAGACCATCCAGTCTCCCCGGCGAAAGTAGCTCCGCTCCCGCTCCAGACAATGGCTGGCGATGTCCTCGTGGGCGTCAACGATGACGAGGTCTTCCCCCCGCATGAGACAAATTGTAGGTCAATGGCTAAGACTAGCCTTTAGGCAGGGTTTCTCCTAGCCTCTGCCGGAGCCAAGCAGGTAGCCTCTCATCCACTCGGCAAGCCCCACACCTCCCAGGTCATAGGGGCCGTTGGGACCAACTACGGTGTAGACCCCGCTTATCTGGTCAATCACCACCAGGGCGAAGTCGTCCTGGTAGTAGTCGCTGCGGGAGAGGGCCACATAGACCATGTAGGTCATGTGGTCAATGTCCATCAGGTAGTTTTCCAGCTGCTCGCGGCCGCGGGGCATCACATCAGCCCAGGGATCCCGCTCACGCGCACCCGAGCGTCCCCGGCTGGGCTGGCGCAGGGGATCAAATCTCAGCGCCACCACCTCCGGCTCAAGCTGATCCAGGGCCCGCATAAAGGCCACCTTGATGAAGTTGTTGCCCAGGTTCTTTACTCCCCGCTCGCGGGTAAGCAGGAAGTGGGCCAGGTTGACGGTGGCAGGGTCGTGATAAAGCTCCGGCAAACCCAGCTCATCGGGACTCACCTCCACGGTGGACTCGGTAATGCGGTCCTGCTGGATGGCCTGGGCAAATCTCTCCGCCTTTCCCGAGCGGTGGATGGCCTCCCGCAAGGGGTCCACGTCAAACCGCTCGGCCCCGGGGATGGGCGGGAGTCCCTCCCCCGCCCTGATGCTCAGCACCTTGCGGGGTGGGCGGCCAAGCTTCTCGCGGTAGTCCTCAAACAGGTTGCCGATGAGGCTGGCCTGGTCGGACCCCGTGGGGAGGGGATATACCCTGCCCTGGGCGAACTTGGTGGTGAAGGGAGCAAGATCATCACTGCCCAGGGTGCGGCCCACAAAGGGAGTGAGGGCGGGGCTACTTCCCCACTCCACCACCACCAGCCTGGGCCCCTGGATGCGGTCGCGGGAGGCAAGCTCCTCCACCTGCCGGCTGAATATCCACACCATCTGAACCGGGTCGGGCATGATGTCGGGCGGCATCGCCCCCTGCTCCATCAGCCAGCTGGTGAAGTCCTCCGAATAGGCGGACACCACCGCGGGGTCAAGCTTTCTCAGGTTGGCAAGCAGGGAGCGGAGAGCATTGCGGTCATTCTCGGTGATCTCCTCCCACTGCTCCACGGTGCGCACCAGGGCATACTTCATGGCGTCGTCCAGTGGCTCAATGTAGGGCTCGGACTGGACCACCAGCAGCCGGTCGTCCAGGTAGAGCCGCCTTATCCACTCCCTCAGGTGGCGCTCTATGCGGCGGCTCTCCTCCTCAATGGTGGGCGAGGGAAGCGGCCCCATCCTGAGCTCCAGCTTCTCCCTATACCAGATGGCGTCGGAGGTATCCACCTGGGCCGCTTCTGCTACCAGGGCAGACAGCCCTGGCTTTTCCTTCTGAATGGCCAGGAAGGCCACCACCCCCAGGGCAAGCAGCGTTACGGCAAGCCCGAAGATCCAGCGCGGTCCTCTTCCCAGTCGGGTCATCTTTCTAACCTCCTCTCCTCACCAGCATTCCCCCAGTCGGCCTCTCGGCCGGCCTAGAGATACTCGGCCAGCACCTTCCCCTTGGCGGTGGGAAGCTCTATCCCCAGCAGGTGGGCGATGGTGGGAGCAACGTCAATGTGCTGCACCTCCCGCTCAATCACCACCCCCGGCCTGGTCTCCGGTCCCACGATGAGCATCCCGCAGTGGCGGGTGCCCTCGTCGCCCAGGCTGTGGTGCTGGAAGCCGTTGGCCACCCAGTCAAGGTTGCGCCCACACTCTGGCAGCACCAGCAGGGTGGTCTTGCCCTGATATTGGGGCAGGTTCTGGATCGCCTCCCAGATCAGACGCAGGTTCTCGTCGGTGTCGCGAATGGCTCTGACATAAAGGGACCAGTAGCCCTGGTGGGCCACATCCGGAGCGGCCAGGTTCACGTGGAGGATCTCGGGGGCAAACTTCTGCATCGCCTCAATGGCCAGGGCCACGTTGGCGCGGTCGCGGCCTGCCGCCTGGCGCACCTTGCTGCGGTCAAGGCTGAGCAGGAAGCGCCTAAGCTCCGGATCCAGGCTCTCCACCATCTCCACTGCCCGGTCCACCCGCTCCTGGTAGAGGCGGCGGGTGCGCGGATCGCGGTTTACCTCCTTGACGTAGCGATTAAGCTGGGCTTCCACCAGCTTCCTCACATCCTGCTCGGGCTGCTTCTCCAGCTCGTAGAGCACCTCCCGAAGGACCGGGTTGGCGGCCAGGTCTCCCCACACATTGGCCGCCGCGAAGCGGTCACCGTAGTCGGGGCTGGAGGAGCGGTTGATGGGGGCGAAGTTTGCCCCCTGGGGGATGAGCCAGGTGGATGTCTTGGGGGCGTCCTTCTGGCGGCGGAAGGCCTCAAAGATGGTGGGGGCGGGGGGAGGCTTGTAGGAGAAGTCCTCCAGCATGATCCAGTTTCCGGTAAGGATATTGGAGGTTCCCGCCACATGGTGAGTGAGCCCCCGGTTCCATAGCTCCCGATACATCATCCCCCGCTTGACCAGCTCGCGCAGGAAGGGGGTGTAGCGGTAGCTCGGATCGCCAAACAGCTCGCTGAAGCGGGTGGCACCACCAAACTGGACCACCACCACCTTCTGGGTGCGGTGGGAAAGGCCCTTGACAAAAGCCGGACCGGCCAGGGCGGAGGTAAGAGGGGAGGAGGCCAGCGCTCCCCCCAGCGCTCCCGCTCCCAGCCCACGGAGGAAATCACGCCTGCTAACCTTCATCTCGCCTACCTCTGAAGTGGTTAGCAGGTGGGTAGCAAAATTCCCCCGCCGGGTTTCAGAAGCGTGGAGAGGAACCAGCTCCCCTGCCCCGTACTGAAACGGCCTACAAGGTAGGCAGGTTTTCTTCCCAGAGATGGGGCTAATCGTTTAGCGCCCGCTCAAAGGTGTCTACCAGCTCGGCTATTACCTCTTCTGCCTTGTACTCATCAGGGCTGGTCATCGCCTCCTTGACACAGGTGCGCAGGTGGTCCTCAAGTATGATGGAACTGATCCGGTTGATGGCGTTTCTGGCCGCTATCAGCTGATTGACGATGTCAATGCAGTAGTCACCCCGCTCAATCATCACCTCTACGCCCCTGAGCTGACCCTGAGCACGAGCCAGGCGATTCTTCAGCCGGCGCTTAAGTTCGTCACTCAGCATGGCAAGAATTCTACCCTGAGAGAGCTGGGGAGAGCTTAACCCCTATAAGCCCAGAGAGGGGTAATAAAATCAGATAGATAGCTGCCCCCGTAGCTCAAACGGATAGAGCAGCGGCCTTCTAAGCCGTTGGTTGCAGGTTCGAGTCCTGCCGGGGGCACCACCTCCCAATCTGGCTGAAATTGCCTTGGAGCAGGCAAAAAAAGAACCACCGGGCTCGGGATGAGAGCAGATCGCTATATCTCTGCCCGGTGGTCGGTCGGTCCGGGGTTCTACCCGCCTGGGCGTGCTACTGGGACTTGGCCTCTCGGCCCGGGTGCCCCAGTCCGACGCAGATGATTATACCCATTTGACCCACCCTGTCAAGCTTTTTTTCAAAAATTGGGTCTCTTACCCCGCCCCTTACCCCAAGTATGGAACCTAACTCCCCAACCGGGAGTATGATTTAGGTATGGGAAGGTCCATTCTGCCTAAGGCTCCTGCCACCTTTATCCCCGTTCTCCTCCTCGTTGCCCTGCTCACTTCACCTACCCCCAGCTACGGTCAGGGGAAGCTCATCAAGGTCATCTACGGCCCCGAGTTTTCCTCCATGAAGCTGGCCCTGCCCACCGGAAGTCCGGTTGAACTGGCCGGTGGCTTTAAGGGGTTTCTGGTTACTCCCAAGGAGTCGGGAGAGGAAGTACCGCTTCTGGTGCTGCTTCACGAACATGGCGGACGGGGCGACACCTTTGCCAGCATAAGCCGCTATGTAAAGATCAAGTCCGCCTACATCCTCTCCATCCAGGGCCGCTTCAGGGCGGTCACCCCGGAGGGGGAGAAGATGGACGGCTACTCCTGGTGGGAGCTTGGCCCAGACAGCACTGAGCAGAGTCAGCACGACTCCCTGGTCAGGGAAAGCCAGGCACTGGATGAGGCCATCCAGCAGTTCCTCCACAGCCAGCCCACCATTGACCCCAACAAGGTGGTTCTGATTGGCTTCGCCCAGGGATCCAGGATGGCCCAGGAACTGGCCGGTCGCTTCCCCAGCCACTATGCCGGGGTGGTTCTATTTGGCGGCTACGGTGAGCTGGAGGCTGACTGGAAGAGCAGCCTAAGCCAGACCGGCACCCCGCCCAGCTTTTTCATCTCCATTGGGGATGGTGACAAGCACACCCCCCTGGAGCTGGCCAAACAGCTCAAGTCCGACCTGGAAAGTCTGGGAGCCGATGTAATCCTCACCTACGTAAACAAGACCCACCAGATCATTGCCAGCGAATTTGACCAGATGAACCGCTGGCTCGGCAAGCTACTGGGCTATCCCCTTGTTGGCACTGCGGGCATCTCCTCCTAGGCAGGAATTCCTCATCCGCACTGATAAACTCTGCCCGGCTGATGGGCAGAGCCACACCACTGCGATTAGGATCTCCATCGTTTGGGCTGGTTCTCCTCTCCTCCTTCCTACTCCTTACCCTCTCAGCCCATGCCACCCCCAACCGCTTCCCCCGTCTGCTTGACTACTTCGTTCCCTACCTGGACGACTGGGAGATTGCCACCTCCCTGCTGGAAGGCAAACCTGAGGAGGGAAAGGCAATCTTTGCCGAGCTATACGAGCGCACCGACCGAGAGGGGGCCCATCTGGTTCTGGCCGAACTTGACCTGCTTGGCCGGGTAATGGTGGCGGCAGAGCTTATGGGGAAGGGGGAAATACCCCCCGCCAAGCTTTTTGCCTACCCCCTGAAGGGGGACCTTACCAACTCGCTGGGGCTGGTTGAGGTGGAGGTACTGGTGGTGGAAGGAGACCAGAGGCGCTACGAGAAGCGACTGGTCAGTCTGGCCCGCTGCTGGCGGGAACTTGACCGCTTCAGGGACAGGCTAGGTCAGGCCCTCATTGGGAGGACGATGCCCCAGGCTGCCCTAGCCATGCTAGAACTCATCGCCTCACCCCCAGGCTTTCCCGAACTGAGGGGGGAGCTGGTGGAGGAGATGGGGGAAGGGGGAGAGGAGGAGCTCTGGTTAAGAAAGCTCTTTGCTCCCCTGCGCGAGCCCCTGCTTCTCATCTCAGTCCGGCTAAGCAGCGAGCTCTCCAAGCAGGAGGAAGTGGATGACCAAACCCGCCAACTACTTTCCCGCTTTGCCGAGCTTAGCCTGAAACAGGCCCGCCGCTCAGCCATCCCGCTGGCAAGCCTCACCCCACCCGAGGGAGGGTAATAGGAAGCTCCAGCCATGGCGGTCCTCAGGGTCACCATCCGAACCATGCGCATCGCCATTGCCGAGGGGGTGGGCTGGTCCCTCTACGCCAACCTGATTCAGGGCGCATTCCTCACCGGCTACGCCCTGCTGCTGGACGCCAACCCACTGGTATTGGGGTACCTGGGCACGCTGCCCTTTGTGGGCAACTTCATCGGCATCTTTGTTGCCCCCTGGATTGAGCGTCATCGTGACTACAAGCGGATCACTGTAATCGCCGAAACAGGTGCCCGTCTCTGCTGGCTGATCCCCTTGGCCAACCTGTTCATCTCTTCCACCCAGGTAAAGCTTGCCGTACTGCTGGGGGCGGCCACCCTGAGCTACCTGCTCCACGCCCCCGCCGCCCTGGCCTGGTGGTCGTGGATGGCCAAGGTGATCCCGCCCCATGTCAGGGGAAGCTTCTTCATGACCCGAAACACGGTGATGGGCGTGGCGGGGCTTTTTGCCGCCACCATCGCCAGCCGTTTCGCCGACCACTTCCTCGGCCCCATGAAGGAGGCGGTGGCCAAAGCCCAGGGTCTTCCCCTGAGCGAGGTAAGCGAGCGCCTGCTGGAGGTGGGAAAGGCCGAGTGGGTCTTTGTGACCATTTTCGTCGTTGCCGTCCTGTTTAGCGCCCTCAGCCTATGGCTCTTGGTAGTTCAGCCTGCCCCCCGTCCCCGCAGTCTGAGAGGCGAGGAGCCGCCCTCCATGGCGGCCCCCATAGCCGATCGGCACTTTGCCCGCTTTCTTTTGTTCACCCTGGTCTTCTCCTTGGCCAACGGGCTGGTCAGCCCCTTCTATATCCCCTTCATGTTGGAGGATCTGGGCACCTCCTACTTTCAGGTGATCATCTGGCAGTGGCTGGCGGTGGGAACCATGATCATCACCACCCCGATCTTCATCCGCCGGCTTGACCTGTGGGGAAACCACCGCACCCTGGTGAGGGGGGTGGCCGGAGTGGTTGTGCTTCCCATCATCTTTGCCCTCGCCCGGCCCGACAACTACCTCCCCCTGTGGATTGACGCCGTCTTTTCAGGGATCGCCTGGCCGCTGGTCAACCTGGCGGTATCAAACCTGGTCATCGGCGAGGCACCAGAGGGTAAGCGGGCCGCCTACGTGGCCTGGAACTCGGCCCTGGGAGGGGCTGCCTTCTTTGTGGGAGGAATTGTGGGGGGAGGAATAGTTAGCCTAACTGGGAAGTTGCTATCTGGCCTTCCCGATGGGGAGCTTGGGTTTATTTTTAGCGGCTACCAGAGCGTGATGCTGCTTGCCACCCTGGGCAGGCTATTTTCCCTTATCCTCATCCTGCCCTATCGGGAGCGCTTCCCCGCCCGCCGGCCCGAACCG
>JALSIF010000303.1 GCA_026981635.1 bacterium
CTCGCGGATGAGCTTCCTGCCCTGCTCGGTGGGCAGGAGGCATAGGGTATGGGGGGAGGCGGGGACGGGCTTGACCAGCTCCCTGGTGATGAGCACCCGCGCGGGAGCCTCCTCCCCCCGGGGAGGACAATAAGGAAGCTTGCCCTCAGTGTCATCTCCCCAGCCCTCGGCAACCAGCTCAACCGCTTCCAGTGGTAGGTGGTGGCGGCGGGCAAGGCGGCGCATGGTGCTCCGGTAGGTGCGCACAAAATGGGCCACGGCAGCGGAGTCGCCCTCCTGCTTCGCCCTGTCCCGATGGGACCTTCCTCCTCCGCTAAAGATCATGCCCAGACTGTCCAGGGGAAGTCGGTATGAGGCCAGCAGGCGCCAGTTTTCTGTCTCCCCGCTAAGGCCAATACGTGCTCCGAGCTCCACCCGGCGTCCAACGGGCGGGCCGATGCCCACTCCCAAGGTGAGAAAGTTTCTCCGCGGGCCGCGGGTGGAGGAGGTGTTACCGCCCAGTTCCACCAGCAGGGCGGCCTCCCGACGGATGGGCAGCTCCACCGCCCCGCTCCAGATGAGGATGTCGTCCTGGCCGGAGACCTCGCTCTCCTTCTGGAGGATGCCCATGCCCAGGTTTAGGGTGTAGCTTCCCCTGCCCAGGGGACCGGACATGGCCAGTCGGCCAAACAGGTCGGTCTTGTCCTCCCCCAGGCCCTTGTTCTTGTCCTCGCTCGGTACCTTGGCGGAGAGGATGACGGCGTAGGCGGGGCGGCCCTCCTCCCACCCCACCGGGCCGGAAAGGGCGATCTTGGTGGACAGTTCAAAGCGGGAAAGGCCAAACTCGTTTCGCTCAAGGCTTTTGGAAAAGCGCTTGGCGGTGGCAATGCGGATGCCAAACTCGGCCCTTCCCCCCAGCCCCAGCACCAGATCAAGGCGGGGAAGGGTGAAGAGGCGGTCGCCCTGGGGGAGGTGGGCATAGTCCAGGGTGAAGATACCCTGACCGCCGGGGTAGGGGAAGAGCCAGGCCGGCTCGGCATCAAGGATTCCTCGGGCCAGGGCAGCAGAGGGGAGGATGGTAAGGAGAAGCAGGGCTAGGATGGGAGCCAGCAGGCTCGGAAGCAACTTTGCGGGCAGAGGGGTTGGACCAGACCCTGCCATCCTACTGGGGGAAGTCGGCCAGTTCATGGTCGCCTCTCACTCTGGGGGTCTCCACCGTCACCATCTCCAGTTCGGGGTAGAGCAGGCAGATGATACGGCCTCCCCAGGGAGCTCCACCGTCCAGGAATATGCATCGGTTCACCCAGCGGCTCTCCCGGGTGGGGGCACCGGCGCAGACTACGCGCTCCACCCCGTTCCACTCCCATACCCACTCCAGGGTGGGACCTGAGGATCCCTTTCCCTCCTCCGTGCCGGCTCCCCCGATGCAGAGCTGGCGGGTCTTCATGGTCAGGGGCTGGGCGAGGCTTTCCGGGGTCAGGGCGCGGTGGACCGCTATCAGCTCTCCCCCCAGCACGCGGAAAGGGGGGAGGGAGGCGAAGAAACGCTCATACTCTGCCAGGAAGCCAGCCAGCTCCTTCTCCCCCATGCGGCGAAGCTCTGGCCACAGGCCGGCCAGCTCCTCCTCGGGACGGTCAAGCCTGCCCAAGGCGTAGCGGAAGAGCTTCTCCTCCACCTCTCCGGGGACCACCACCGCGATGCCCTGCCGGCTCCACTCCATGAAGAGGCCAAGGAGTTTGAGGCTGCCCTCACCGGGCCCCACGATCCCTCCCAGGCTGACTGGTGTCCTTCCTGGAGGGGGGACCGGTACCTTCGGATCGGAAAGGTCGTAGCCGAGACGCTCAACAAGTTCCATGAACTGGTCGTGGAAACCGTAGAGGGGGCCGAAGATGTGGTAGTGCTCGCGGGGCACCGAATCTGAATTCTATCAGCGCCCGGGGAGGTGGAATGGGCTGGGAGGTTACCGGGCAGCCGGTTACCTTTTTTACCATGCTGTGCTAATATCCCCTGCCATCTGGATGGGTGCCAAGGGAGCACTGCTTGTGGTATCCGGCGATGTGGGGGTGGCAGAGCTCACCACCGGCTACCTGGAGCCCCTCTTCGGCCGGGTGGTGCTGGTCTCCACCGCCGCCGAGCTGTTGCGCGCGGGGGGAAAGTTCTCCCTGGCGGTGGTGGACGATTCGGCCATTGAACTTCTTCCCCGCCTCACCGAGCAGGTGGGCCCCGCCACTGCCCTGCTTCTGCTCCAGGGGGAGGAGAGCGAGGTGGAGATTGAGCGGCGGGCGCGCAAGGTTGAGGTGGTGCTGGCCAAGCCCTTCAGCCGGCTGGGGCTGGTGGCGGCCGCCCTCAGCGCCCTGGCCCAGGCCAGCCGCAGGGCAGAGGGGGCAGTGCGGCGACCCCTCTCCAACCTGATGGAACAGCTCAGCCAGCCCCTCACCGTCCAGGTCCTGCTGCTGGAGCACCTGATGGAGCTTGTCCGCGAGCGGGGGGCGGACGAGGAGGTGGTGGCCCTGATTGAGCAGCTCAGGCAGGCCACCCGGGAGCTCTCCGGCCTCATTGAGCGGGTCTTCAGCCAGGGGGAGAACCTGGCCCCCTACTTCTCGCCCCTGCTCTTCCCCGAGGACAAGCGCCGGGCCCGCCCGCTCCTCAGCACCGGCGAGGGGAGGCAGTAGCCCCGGGGGCTGATTTCCACCGAGGAGGACAAGAGATGGTTAAGCTGGTTGCCCTCTACAAGCCGCCCGCCGACCCGGCGGCCTTTGACGAGCACTACTTCGGCACTCACCTTCCCCTGGTGGAGAAGTGGCCCGGGCTGAGGAAGGTGGAGATCAGCCGGGTCAGCGGCGCGCCGGTGGGAGAGGCCCCCTACTACCTCATGTGCGAGATGTACTTTGACTCCCAGGCGGAGATGGAGGCGGCCCTGCAAAGCGAAGAAGGCAAGGCGGCCGCCCGCGACCTCTTTTCCTTCGCCGGGGAGCTGGTGGTGATGTTTTTCGCCGACTCGGAGGTGCGGGAGCTGGGCTAGGCGGCCCTGACCAACCCACGCACCTCAGTCGCCCTCGTCCTCGGCCAGCATCAGCCGATTTCCATCCAGGTCGTAAAAGATTGCGCTGGTGGAGCCCCAGTCGGTCTGCTGGGGCGGGGTGGAGAACTTCACCCCGTTGGTCACCATGCGCTGATAGTCCTCATTTATGTTGTCCGAGGTGATAACGGCGAGGGGGAAGAGGTCCCGCGAGGGGTCCTTGGGCGGGACCCGCTCGCCGCCGTGGGAGAGGAGCAGGCGGCACCCCCCCAGGTTGAAGACGGCATAGCCGGGGGTGACCGTCTCAGGCTCAATGAGGAGCTTCTCCCGATACCACTCAACCGCCTCCTGCAAGTTGGAGACGAAGACTACGACCTTGCTCAGCCGCTTAATCATAAAGGAATTATACAACCTGGCCAGTTTATTCCCGCCGACGCTCCGATCATGCCACCCCCAACCTGGCCGCCCCCGCACACCGGGCCGACCGGCCAGAAAGGGGCCACTTTTTTCTTCATCGGGGATGTTTTCTCTCTTTTCCATCACGGAGCGGCCATTTTTGGCCGCCTGACCCCCGGGTTTTGGCCGCCCCTTCTGGCCGCCTTTTGGCCCCTCCCGGGGGGAGGCGGCGGGGCGGGCCGCCACCTCCCCCCAAGGTAGGGGCAAGTGTCAAGCCCTGTTCAGGCCCCAGGGCCTGCGGAAAGATCTGGTGCTACTGCTAGGGGCAGTTTATCTCCGGGTCTCCCAGGCCGATCTGGTCAACGGCCTCAATTATCAGCCTACCTCCCTCACCGTAGAGGCGCCAGTAGGCCACCGTGTAGTAGTCGGGGCAGTCCAGGTTTCTGGCCGGGCTCCACTGGCCGACGAAGGGGTTTGCCTTGAGGAACTGCCGGGTCTCCTCGTCGGTGAGGACGCGGATGTAGAGGTCGCCGGGGGAGGGTTCCTCACTGAAGAGCCTCACCGGGCGGTGCTGGAAGAGGTTGATGGGGGGGAGGGGAACGGTTCCCGTTTCGCTGTAGTCGTACCTGCGATAGAGCTCCTCCCAGGTGAGCCTGGTGGGGTCGTCGCCGGCCATCATCGCCTTCTTGATCAGGTGGGAGGTGTAGATGGGGTACATGCGCACCTCCATCACCTGGCGCTTCTCCAGCTCGGTGAGCCTGTCCCAGGTGAGGCTTGGGTCCTTGGTGGGGGTGATGTCGGCGAAGGGGTTGAAGAGGCCGGAGCCCTCCACCAGTCCGCGGAAGGTCTGGAGGGCCTCCTGGTAGAGCTTGTCGTCGCTGGGGTCAATGTTGTACCAGTAGTTTCCCTCCACCTGCTCGCTGGCGCCGGAGGAGCTTCCCGCCCCAGGGCTTGAGGAGCCGGCCACGGCGGCCTGGCGGCTCATGGCTGTCTCCGTCCCCGACGGCTGGCAGGAGAGGGACAGCATGATTACTCCCAGCAGGACTGAGAAGAGAAAGATGGTCTTCCCTCCCTTGCTCATCTCTCCTTACCTCCTGTTTCGGTTATTGATTGACCTTTGTATTCTCGCCGGAATATCTAGACCGGCCACGGCGGGGAAAGTTCCCTTACCCTCAGCCACCAATTAGACTCCCAGGTGGCCGATATGTTTCATACCTTACATAAATATCGGGCGGGATGTCAACACTTTTATCCCTACCCCGTGGTAGAGGGGGTCAGGGTTGCCGGCGGGGAGGCTTCCTATAATCTCTCCCATCCTGGGGAAGAGAGCAAGGGATGGGATTTGTTGAGCTTGCCCAAGGGAAGGTAGCGGAGAAGGGGAGCCGGGTGGTGGTGGGGATTGACCCCCGCCTGGAGCGCATCCCACCGGCCCTGCGAGGGGACGGCTTCAGTCATTTGCTCCCCTATCAGTCGGCGGCGGAGATCTTCTATGAGTTTTCCCGCCGCATCATCGGGGCGGTGGAGCCCCACGTGGTGGGGGTGAAGTTTCAGCTGGCCTTCTTTGAGCAGCTGGGCAGTCCGGGCATCGCCGCCCTGGAGCGGCTTACCCGGCTGGCTCGAGAGATGGGGCTTTTGGTGATCATGGACGCCAAGCGGGGCGACATCGGCAGCACCGCCGAGGCCTACGCCAACGCCTTCCTGGGCAGGTTCAGGCTGGGCGAGGTGGAGGTGGAAGCTCCCCTCAAGGCGGACGCCATCACCCTCAACCCCTACCTGGGGCTGGAGAGCCTAGGCCCCTTCATGGAGCGGGCGGAGGCCGGCGGGGCGGGACTGTTTGTCCTGCTCCACTCCACCAACCCGGGGGCGGAGCAGGTGCAGGAAAAGGTGCTCTTTACCGGCGAGCCCCTCTACCTTGCCCTGGCCCTGGAGATAGAGGCCCACAACCAGGAGCACGCCGGCGAGGGGGGATTTGGCCTGCTGGGGGCGGTGGTCGGTGCCACCTACCCGGAGAAGCTTGCCACCCTGCGCCAGCTCATGCCCCACACCTTTTTCCTCATTCCCGGCTACGGCGCCCAGGGGGCGGGTCCGGCGGAGGTGAAACGGGGCTTTCTGGAGGGGGGCAGGGGGGCGCTGGTGGCAGCCAGCCGCTCGGTCATCTTTGCCTGGGAGAAGGACCCCACCGACCCCCAGGGGGTGGGCTTTGACCGGGCGGCGGCCGAGGCGGCGGAGGAGATGAAGCTGGCCATCAACCGGGCGCTGGGACTGGTCTAGAGGCGCAGGTTGGTCTTGAGCCCCTCCTGGAGGAGGGACTGGCCCCAGCGCAGCTTGGTGCGAAGCTGGCGGATGTAGTCGCGGCCGGGGGGGATGACCATGCGCAGGTAGCGCTGGGCGAGGTGGGCCTCCACCAGATCGCCCGGCTCAAGCTGTTCCACCAGCTGGCCGTCAAAGGTAGCTGCCACATTCCTCTCTTCGGCTGGCACCTCAATGGTGATGGTGGCACGCTCGTGGAGCACGAGGGGGCGCACCGCCAGGGAGTGGCTGCAGATGGGGGTGATCATCACCAGGTGGAGGCCCGGCTCCAGGATGGGGCCACCGGCTGACATGGAGTAGGCGGTGGAGCCCAGGGCGGTGGAGACGATTACCCCATCGGCCCGGTAGGTGGTGAGGAAGACCCCGTCCACCGAGACGGGCAGGTTGGTGAGCCGGCTGATCTCCGCCTTGCTCACCACCAGGTCGTTGATGGCGATGGAGCTGGCCACCTGCTTCTCTCCCCTAAGCACCTTGGCCTCAAGGACGCTGCACAGGCGCAGGGTGTGGCTTCCCTGGCGAAAAGCAGAAAGGTCCTCACCCAGGGTCTTGGGGCTGGAGTAGCAGAGGAAGCCCACGAAGCCCACGTCCACCCCCAGCACGGGGATGTCGCGCTGCCAGGCCTCGCGGGCCCCCTGGAGGAAGGTGCCGTCGCCCCCCACCGTCACCACCAGGTCGGCGGCGAAATCCTCCGGGGGGGACTCCGGCCCGGAATAGAGGTGGTAGTCAAAGCCCTGCTGGCGGAGGGCGGTCTCCACCACCTCCGCCACGAACTGGCGGGGGATGCGCTGGTGGTGAACTCTTACCAGTGCCTTCATGGGCCTTGGGGACCGCCCTCCGGCCCGGGGGGCCGTCGGTAGGCCTGCTGGATTATAAGCCCCGCCGGGGGCAGGTCGGGGAGCATGGGGGGTGGCTCCTCCCCCCGCCAGGCGAGGAAGAAGAACTCCCGGTTGCCCTCCCTCCCCAGGGGACGGGCCGGGGCGATAAGTTTTACAGTAAAGTATTTTTCTATATAGCTTGAGAGGCTCTCCCAGGCCTGCTGGGCGAGGCGGGGGTCTACCACCACTCCCTTTTTCACCCCGGTGGAGTGGGCCTTCTCTTTGGGGATCTCAAACTGGGGCTTAAAGAGGCCGATCCAGAGACCCGCAAAGCTAAGCCTTTGGGCCAGGTCGGCCACGCGGCGCTGGGAGATGAAGGAGAGGTCGCTGGTGATGAGGCTGGGGGGCTGGGGGAGGTCCTCCGGAGCGAGGTCGCGCAGGTTGGTCCGCTCCATCACCACCACCCGGGGGTCCCGGCGAAGCTCTGGCGCCATCAGGCCGTAGCCCACGTCAACCGCCATCACCAGCCGGGCGCCATGGTCAAGGAGGACGGCGGTAAAGCCTCCGTGGGCGGCGCCCAGGTCCAGGCAGACCCGCCCGGCTATCGCCCTGGCCAGGGCGGGCAGGTCGGTGAAGAGGTTTTGCAGCTTCTCGCCCGCCCGGCTGGGCAGGGAACTCGGGCGCTCAACCTCAAGCTCGCAATCAGGGCTTACCCTGCGACCTGCCTCGGTGATTACCTCCCCCTCCACCCGCACCCGGCCAGCGAGGATGAGGCCGCGGGCCTCCCTGAGGTCGTGGGCCAGCCCCCGGCTCAGCACAAGCTCGTCCAGCCTGACCCGGGTTGCCATGGCTCAGCCGGCAGGGTAGAGGAGGGCGAAGAAGATGACCGAGAGGGCGCCGCCGATCACCGCCCCCACCACCACTTCAAGCCAGTTGTGGCCCAGCACCTCCTCCAGCTCGTGGCGGAGGATGTCGGCCCTGACCAGCTTGCCGGAGACCAGCTCGCGAAAGATCTGGTTGATGGCCTCGGCGTGGCGGCCGGCGCTGCGCCTCACCCCGGTGGCGTCGTAGATGACGATGGCGGAGAAAACCATGCTGACGGCAAAGAGGGTGCTTGCCACCCCCTCCACCAGGCCGACGATGGTGGTCACCGCCACCACCGCGGCGGTGTGGCTGGAGGGCATGCCACCGGGGTCAAAGATGCGGGCCAGCTCAAACCTGCCCTGGAAGATCCAGGAGAAGAGGGGCTTGGAGAGCTGGCAGCAGAGCCAGGCGAGGAGGGTGGGAACCAGGACCTGGTTGAAGTTTAGGACCTGCTCCAACTTCTCACCTCACCCCGGAGAGAGGGTTTCCCTCACACTCTCAACCACATGATCAAGCTGGGCGGGGCTCATCTCGGCATAGATGGGCAGACTGAGGCAGCTTGCCGCCACCTCCTCGGTTACCCCGAGGAAGTCCTGGCGCCAGTTTCTCACCTCGGCCATGGCGGGCTGCTGGTGGATGGGGCGGGGATAGTAGACCATGGCGGTGATCCTCCGTTCCCTAAGGGCCCTAAGCAGGCGGTCCCGCTCGGTGCGCCCGCCGCGGATCAGGACGGTAAACTGGTGGTAGACGTGGTAGGCGCCGGCTCTCTCCTCGGGCAGGATGAGGGGAAGGCCGGAAAGCTCGCGGCGGTAAAAGTCGGCGATCTGGCGCTTCTTTTCGGTTATCTCCCCAAGGCGGCGAAGCTTTACCCGAAGCAGGGCGGCCTGGAGGGCGTCCAGGCGGGAGTTCATCCCCAGGCGGAGGTGGGTGTAGCGGTCGGTCTGGCCGTGGTTGGCCAGCTGCCGTACGCGCCTTGCCACCTCGGGGTCGTCGGTTACCACCATCCCCCCGTCACCGCAGGCGCCCAGGTTCTTGGTGGGGTAGAAGGAGATGGCGCCGGCCTGGCCGAAGCTCCCCACCGGCCGGTCGCCAAGCTTTGCTCCCAGGGCCTGGGCCAGGTCCTCTATCAGCACCAGGCGGTGGCGGCGGCAAAGCTCACCCAGCTCCTCCATGGGGGCAGGGTGGCCGTAGAGGTGGACCGCCATCACCGCCCGGGTGTCGGGGCCTATCAGCCGCTCCACCGAGGCCGGATCCAGGCAGAAGGTCTGGCGGTCAATGTCGGCGAAGGCGGGATGCGCCC
>JALSIF010000304.1 GCA_026981635.1 bacterium
CTCCTCCTCCTCGGTGGGAAAGCCCACCATGATGTCGGCACTGAGGGCCACCTCGGGGCAAACCTCCCTCAGATGCCGGCAGAGCTCAAGGTAGTCCCCCACCCGGTAGCGCCGGTTCATCGCCGCAAGCACCCGGTCGCTTCCCGACTGGAGGGGAAGGTGCAGGTGGGGACAGAGGGCGGGATGTTCTAGAAGCTCCACCACCCGCTGGCTGACCGACTCGGGCTCAATAGAGGAGATGCGCACCCGGGCCCTAGGGTAAGCAAGCTCAAGCACCCTAAAGAGCAGCTCGCCGAAGTCAAACCCCTCCTCCGGCTCCTCATAGAAGCCGATGTTTACTCCGGTAAGGACGATCTCGCCGATCCCCTCCTCCAGCGCCCGCCGGACCTCCTCCCTGACCCCCTGCCAGGGCAGGGAGAGGAAGGGGCGGGTCTGGGGGATGATGCAGAAGGTGCACATGGAGCGGCAGCCGTCCTGCACCTTGACGAAGCGGCGCACCCGCTCGCTGCCAAAGGGGAGGAGGCCGGCGTGGTAGTCCACCCCTCCGCCTGCCCCGTTCGCCTGGACGGCAAGCTCAGCGGGCAGGTGGTTTCGGGGGTCGTCCCCAAGCTCCTCAGCCAGCCGCAGAAATAGCTCTGCCGCCTGCTGGTAGTTTCTCACCACATGCACCCCCGAAAGCTCATCCTCATGCCTTCGGGTGAGGGTCCTTGAGCGGGCCAGGCAGCCGGTGAGGATGATCCGCGTGCGGGGGTTTATGCGCCTTAGCCTCCTCATGAAGGCAAGGCACTCAAGCTCGGCCGTCTCGGTGACCACGCAGGAGTTGATGAAGACCACCGGGTTCTCTATCCCCTGGGCTAGGCGGGCAAAATGGCGGGGAGAGGTGATCTCCAGGGGGAGGAAGCCTGCCTCCCTAACCAGGCGGGCAAAGCCAAAGCTCTCCCCGTAGCTCACCTTGCAGCCGTAGCTCTTTATGAATACGCCAAGCACGGTGGCTGAATTATATGTACCCCCAGCGTGCCCTCAGAGGGTGCGGCTGGCCTGGTAGATCTGCCAGAGGGCGTTCTCCAGCTCAAGCAGGGAGCCGAAGCGCATGGGGTCAACCCCGACAGCCCGGGCCACCTCCACCGCCAGCTCCTCCCGCACCTCCTGGCTGAGGTCGGGCCGGCGCATGAAGTAGTGGGCCAGCAGATCGGCCTCCGCCGGCTTGGCCGCCCGCTCGCTCCTGCTCAGGCGGGCGGTGGGGCTCTCTTCTGGCCGGGGCGGAGCCAGGGGCTGAGGCTCGCTCTCCACCACCAGGGTCCCCGCCACCAGGTCCCCCAGCCGCTGGGCGCGAGGGGTAACCCAGATGAGCAGGACTCCGAGCACGTATAGACTGGGCATGAAATCGGCCAGCCGGAGCAGGTTGCGGTAGAAGCACTGGCCCAGGGTGGGAGCGGTGCCATCCTCCCCCACCACCCTGATCCCCATCAGCACCTTGCCCGGGGTAGCACCCCGCCAGCGGTACTCAAACAGGATGTGCCAGCCGTGGATGGTGAGGAGGAGAAGGGAGACGCCCACCAGGGGGGTGAGCAGGTTCCTCTCCCACGGCTCGCCCAGCCGGCCGGTGGCGAGATAGGTAAGGAGCAGAAGGAGGGAGAGCAGGGCAAGGAAGATGGCCTGGTCAATGAGGTAGGCGGCCAGCCGCCGGGTGAAGGCGGCCAGGGGGAGCTCAATCCTCACCTGGTCCGGCGAGAGCAGGGATGCACGGGGGCCCTCCACCAAACCTATAATAGCCCCGGTGGCCGAGCTGAGACGAGCACCCCCCTCCTCCCACCCCGAGCAGTGGAAACGGTTCTCCGAGCTTCTTGCCCGCCTGGAGCTGGGCCAGGGGAGAAACCTGAGCCTCACCGACAAGGTTGAGCTTATGCGCCTCTTTCGGATGGTCCAGGCCGACCTGGCCCTGGCCCGCCAGCAGGGGGCTGACCCCGACCTCATTGACTACCTCAACCGCCTGCTGGTGCGCGCCTATCCGGTGTTGATGCCCCCTCCCCCCCTCACCCTCCCCTCCCCCGCCCGTCTGCTCACCCTCTTTGCCGCCCGCCTCCTGGCCATCCGCGGCTACCTCCTGCTTGCCGCCCTCATCCTGCTGGCAGGAGCCGCCCTGGGAGCCTACCAGTACCTCTTTCTGCCCGACTACCACCCCCCCTTCATCTCGGCCGAGGTGGTGGGCAGCTACGAGACCCAGCTCAGGGTGGCCCGTGAGCAGGGAATTGAGAGCGGTCCTGAGCTCCGGCTGGCCGCCGCCATCCAACCAGGGGAGATGTGGGCCGCCTCCCAGATGATCATGTGGAACAACATCCGGGTAGCCCTAGTGGTCTTTGGCGTGGGGCTTCTTCTGGGGGCACTCACCTACCTCATTGTCTTCGTCAACGGCTACCTGGTGGGGACCCTGGCGGCAGTCTACTTCACCCAGGGCTATGGGGGCTACTTCATCGCTGGCGTCGCCCCCCACGGCCTGGTGGAGCTTACCGTGATCGCCTTTGCCGCTGGGGCAGGGATCGCCCTGGGCAACGCCTGGCTCTTCCCCGGCGAGCTTCCCCGCCTGGAGGCCCTGCGCCAACGGGCCCGGCAGCTTCTTCCGGTGGTGGTGGGAAGCGTCCTCATCCTCGTCCCCACCGGTCTGGTGGAGGGCTTTGTCACCCCCCTGCGCATTGAGGCCCTCTCCACCGAACTGCTCTTTGCCCTCAAAACCCTCTTTGGCATCGTCTACCTGGCCCTGGTATGGTTTCTTATCCTCTGGGCTTACCGTAGAGCAGCGGCGGAGGAGGCATCCCGTGAGTGACCACTACCAGACCCTCTACCGCAAGTACCGCCCCCAGGTCTTTGCCGAGGTGGTGGGGCAGGAGCTCATCGTCAGGGCGCTCAAAAACTCGGTCGCCCAGGGACGCATCGCCCACTCCTACCTCTTTGCCGGCCCCCGCGGGCTGGGCAAGACCAGCCTGGCGCGGATATTTGCCAAGGCCATTAACTGCCCCAATGTCAAGGAGGGCGAGCCCTGCGGGGAGTGCCACGTCTGCACCTCCATCGCCGAGGGTAGCGCCATTGATGTCCACGAGTTTGACGCCGCCAGTCACCGGAGCGTAGAGGAGGTGCAGGAGATCCTGCTTGCCAATCTCCACCAGCTTCCCGCCGAGCTTGCCTACAAGGTCTACATCATTGACGAGGTCCACATGATCAGCCGCCACGCCTTCAACTCCCTGCTCAAGATCTTTGAGGAGCCCCCCCGCCACGTGGTCTTCATTCTTTGCACCACCGAGCCGGACCAGATCCCCATCACCATCCGCAGCCGCTGCCTCTCCTTCCTCTTCCGCCGGGTTCCCCAGCAGGCCCTGGCCGCCCACCTCAGGCGGGTGGCCGAGCAGGAGGGGGTGAGCCTGGCTCCCCCCGCCGCCGAGCTACTTGCCCGCCTGGCCGAGGGGTCGGTGCGCGACGCCCTCTCCCTGCTTGAGCAGGTGATGGGCTACGGCGACGGCCAGATTGACCGCGGGCTGGTGAGGGAGGTGCTGGGGGTGGCCCTGCCCGACCGGCTGGCCGAGGTCTACGCCGCCATCTGCCGGGGCGAGGGGGCCGAGGCGGTGGCCATCTTCAAGCAGATGCTTGCCGAGGGGATGGACCCCGACCGATTCCTCTACGAGCTTGCCGAGGTGGCCACCGACTACCTGAGCGAGCGGCAGGCGCTGGCCGAGGAGCTGGGCGAGGCGGCCTTCGCCACCCTGGACGGGGCGCTGAGCTCCCTGCCCCCCGGCCGGCTGGTGGAGGGGCTGGAGGCCCTCTGGGAGGTGGCCCGGGAGGTGCGCTACGCCTCCCACTCGCCCCTGCTGGTGGAGATGCTGATGCTCAGGCTGGCTGAGATCTTTACCCGCACCTCCGCCCCCGCGCCGGCGGCCGTACAACCAACGGCTGCTCCCCTTGACAAACAGGCCGCAGCCACCCCTCCACCCCCCACCACACAGGGGAAACCCGCCCCCAAGAAGAAGGAGGAGCGCAGGCGCCCCGCCATCATCTCCCTCAAGGATGAAACCACCTCCCGCCAAGCCCCCTCTGAACCTTCCCCTCTTCCCCCTCCCGACCCCCACTGGATCAAGGTGCTGGACAAGGTGCGCGAGATAAGCGTCCCCGCCTGGGCCATCCTGGCCAGCGGCGCCCTGGGGTTGGAGAAGCGGGAGGGCAAGTACTACCTGCTACCCATGCCGGAAAACGACTTCGCCTTCAAGCTGGCCGAGCGGGAAAGCTTTGTGGTCCGTGCGCTTACTGCCGCCCTCGGCGAGCTGGGCGATGAGACCCCGCTGGGATTTGGCCCCCCCCTCCCCCGGCCCAAGCCAGCCAAGGCCACCCCTGACCCCGTAAGCTCCATCTTTGCCGGCGAGGATGGAGAAGAGGCCGACCGCCCCGCCGACGCCTACCCCTCAGGGGACGCCCTCATCGCCGACCTGATTGAGCTTGATCCCGGGGCCAAGCCCATCGGCGAGGGGGACTAGTTGGGCTATACTCCCCCTAACCAAACCCACTGGGAGACGGGTAGGTAGACACCATGGACATCAGAAAGCTCATGCAGCAGGCCCAGAAGATGCAGCAGCAGCTCAAGGAGCAGCTCAAGGAGGCGGAGGAGGAGCTGGCCTCCACCCTGATTGAGGGCAGCGCCGGCGGAGGCCTGGTGAAGGTGACGGTAAACGGCAAGAAGCAGCTCATCAAGGTGGAGATATCCCCCGAGGCGGTGGACCCGGAGGATGTGGCCACCCTGGAAGACCTGGTCTTTGCGGCGGTCAAATCTGCCCTGGACCAGGCCGACCAGAAGCGGGAGGAGATCATGGGGGCGGTGACCCAGGAGCTGGGCATCCCGCCCATGGGCCTGCCCGGCCTCTAGCCAGGCCTTCCTCGCTCCTCAAGACCCTCCAGCCGCTTGAGGTAGTGGCGGTAGGTGTTTATGGCCCGCCGGTCGCCCTGCTCCTCGGCGATCCTCAGGTTATCCTCAGCGAGCCTCCTTGCCTCCGCCAGCCGCTCCTCATAGATCAGCTCCTCCAGCACCGGATCCTCGGTGGGCAGCTCGCGGATCATGCGGTAGAACTCAAGCCTGCCCTGGGTTGACCAGCCGGCGTGGCGGATGGCCCGGGCCGCCCGCGAGCCCACCCGCCGCACAACGGGAGCCAGCCGCTCGCTCTGGCGAGAGAGGAAGTCGGAAAGCCTGCGGCTCTGGCGCTCAAAGCTAAACACCGCCAAGAGGCGGGAGAGGTAGCGCTCCCTTAGGCGCGAGAGGTAGAGCTCCATCTTGCGGCGCGCCCTGAGGTAGGCCAGCATCCGCTCCTCGGCCCTCTTTCGGCGGATGTATTCGGCAAGCTCCGGGCTGCCGTAGAGGCCAAGCTCCTCCTCCTCCAGATCATGCTCCACCAGGGGGCTTACCCGATACATCAGGTAGAAGGCATATCCCCCGCCCGGTACGGCCGCCGCAATCAGCGCCCAGAAGAGGCCCTTGTTGTAGCGATACTGGGCGTCGCGGTAGACCCACCAGATGTGGTAGAGGTAGAGCAGGAGGAGCACAGCGAGGGCTGCGAGCAGGGGGATCTGGCCGATGTTTTCGGCCAGCCAGTGTTTGAGGTAGCGAAGGTAGAAGCCCATCCCGCCTATCTAGACTAGCCACCCTCAGTGGAGTTCGGCCACTGTCACCCCGGCTCCCCCCTCCTCCAGGGTGGCGTTGCGGTAGCCCTTGACGGCGGGGTGGTGGCGGAGGTATTCGCGCACAAACTCCCTCAGCACCCCGCTGCCCACCCCGTGCATGATGTGGACCACCTCCACCCCCTGCCGGATGCAGCGGTCCAGAAACTCGTCCAGCGCCCGGGCCGCCTCGTCGCGGGTCATCCCGTGGAGGTCCAGCCGGTCAAAGCTCCTACCCAGCTCCTCTGATGCCTTTGCGATGGAGCTGTCAAGCTCAGCTCCCCCTTTCTTGGATTCTTTAGCGGGCATCCCGTCGGCCGGCTCCAGCTCCTCCGGCCGAAGCCTTATGCGCAACCGGCCCAGCATCACCTCCACCCCCCGCTCGTCCACCGCCACCACCTCCCCGAAGAGGTCGCGCTCCCTCACCTTGATCCGCTCCCCGGGCTTGGGCCGCCAGCCCACTTCTTCCCCACCGGCGGGCGGGGCCTCCCCCTCCCCCGACCTGGCCAGCGGTGCGGCCAGCTTCTGGGTCAGCCTCCCCCGTTCCACCGCCAGGCGGCGGGAGAGGCGCTGGCGCTGGCGCTCCTCCTCCACCAGCTCCCGAAGCCTCCTCTCCAGCTCCTTTTGGGCAGAGACCAGGCTGCGCTCAAGCTGGCGAGAAAGCCTGCGCCGCTCTTCTTTAAGGCGCTCCCTCTCCCGCTCAAGCTCCTTCGCCCTTGCCCTGGCCTTGCGCTGCTCAATCTCCGCCTCCCGCCGGGTCCTGTCCAGCCTCACCCTGACCTTCTCAAGCTCTTCAATCACCTCGGCCAGCCGCCGCCCCTCCTTTCTCCATTCCTCCCGCGCCCGCCTGACGATCTCCTCTGGCAGGCCGAACTGGCGGGCGATCTCCAGGGCGTAGCTGGCCCCCGGGATGCCGGTAAGCACCCGGAAGGTGGGGCGCAGCTTCTCCCGGTCAAACTCCATGGAGAGGTTAAGCACCCTGGGGTGGGAGACCCCCAGGGCCTTGAGGCTCTCGTAGTGGGTGGTGACAAAGAGCTTTACTCCCCGCTCTATGAGGTAGGTGATCACCGCCCGGGCCAGCGCCGCTCCCTCGCTTGGCTCGGTGCCGGTGCCGATCTCGTCCATCAGCACCAGGGGGACCTGGACAGTGGGGTCCCTTCGCCCCTCCATCCAGTCAAGGAGACGGGTGAGGAAGTCAAGGTGGGAGGTGAAGGCGGAGAGTCTGGTGGCGAGAGAGTGCTCTTCCAGGATATCGGCAAAGAGGGCGGCAAACCTGCCGAAGCGGGCCCCCCGGGCGGGCACCAGCGAGCCCATCAGGCCAAGCAGGAAGAGGTTGCCGATAAGCTTTAACAGGACCGTCTTTCCCCCCGCATTGACACCGCTTATCACCACCCCCTCGTAGTGAGCGGGGACCTCCACCGTCTCGGGGACGAACTCCTCAATCAGGGGAAGCACACCCCGGTCAATCTCCACCACCGGCTGGTCCAAGAAGTGGGCCCTCACCGCATGGGGGGCGCTTTCGGCAAAGTGGGCCCTGGCCTGGGCCACATCAAGCCCCACCAGCAGGGAGAGGTTCCCCTCCACCCCCGCGCGGTGCTGGTAGGCGAGCTGGGAGAGCTGGGCGAGGATGCGGGAGATCTCCTGGCGCTCCTCCGAGGTGAGCTCCACCCGCCGGTTGTTGTCGGCAAAGACCTCCTCCGGCTCAACCACCATGAGGCTCCCCCCGCCCGCCACCTCCAGGATGCGGGCAGAAAGCCTCTCTGCCGCCGGCCGGGGGAGGCGCAGGGCGAAGCGGTCCGCCCTCACCACCACCGATGCCTCCGGCACCTCCGCCGCCAGCCGCTCAAGCCTGGCCGCCACCCGCCGCTCAAGCCTTACCCGCTCCCGGCGGATCTCCAAAAGCCTTGCCGAGGCCCCGTCGCGCACCTCAAGCTCGGGGCTAAACACCCGCTGAAGCTCCCCGCGAAGCTCATCTAGGGGGTCAAGGCGGGCAAGCAGGCCGGAAAGCCGCCTGAGGCCAAGCCTTCCCACCTCCTCCCGAAAGCGCATCACCTGGGCGGTAAGCTCGCAAAGGTCCCTGAGCAGGCCAAACTCCTCCCGCTCAAGCACCTCCCCCGCCCCCAGCCGCTCCACCACCCGCCCCTGGCCGGCAAGCTTCTCCAGCGCCAGCTCCCGGTAGTCCGCCCGCTCCTGGCGCGCCCGGATGAGCTCCTCGGTAAGCTCGGCCAGCCGCTCCGCCCGCTCAAAGTCAAAGTCGGGAAGCCAGCTTTGGATATGCTCCTTTGCCTGCGGCGAGCGGGCCGAGGCCGCCACCCGCTCAAGGATGCGGTCAAACTCAAGCTCCCTCATGACCTGCCTAAGAAGCTCCTCGGGCATGGGGGGAGCTGCTGTGGGATCAAGCTTCATCGCCGGCTCTGCCTATAATTTAGCGCCGTGGCCACCTTCCCCGATACCTCCTACCTTCGCTGGGCACGCCAGTTCATTGACCCGGCAAGGATAAATCTTGCCGCCTCGGGCATCCCCAGAATGCCTCCCGGGCTGATTGAGTTTGACTGGAGCCGGGTGGACGCCGCCTCCTGGGCAGCGGAGATCGTGGCATCGCTTACTGAGGCGATAGCCCTTCGCTACCGGGTGGCGGAGAGCAAGGTGATGATCACCCACGGCACCAGCCACGCCAACTTCATCGCCGGCCTGGCCCTCCACGATCCGGACCGCCGGGTGGCGGTGGAACACCCCCACTACCAGCCCCTGCTCGCCCTGGCCAGCTACCTGGACGGGGAGCCGATCCTCCTTCACCGCGACGAGCAGGCGGGCTGGTCCCTTCCCCCCGAGGAGGTGAAGGCCGCCCTGGAGGCGGGGGCGGACCTCATCATCCTCTCCTCCCCCCACAACC
>JALSIF010000305.1 GCA_026981635.1 bacterium
GAGCAGCCTTCCCAGGTAGAGGCGGGCACCAGCCAAAAGACCCTCCACCCCCAGGTCATGGGCCCCGATCCGCTGATAGAAGTTGGCCATCCGGTGGAGGTTCTCCCGCAGACTGCTTGTTCTGCGGGTAAGTGAAACACCTTGGCTCTGGCGCAGGGGAACGATCTGGGGAGCCAGGATGAGAAAGACCGCCAGGGTCAGTCCAAGCAGGGTAAGCCCCCCCGGGGTGGTAAAGAAGAGCCAAACTAGGGAGGGGCCGCCGGAGCGGTTGCCGTGGGGGAGCTCGTAGAAGTAGAGGGGGGCATCCCTCAGCCTAAACAGCTCCACCACCCCAAGGGCAAAGGCGGCGTTGTCCCCCAACCCGAGCCAGCGGTTCATCACCGGCTGGGAGAGGTTGACCAGCACCACCCTCCCCTCGCCCACCTCAATTACCTCCATCAGGGGAGGCTGGGGAATGCCGGCCAGGGCCAGGAATCCCCTCATCAGCCCCACCTCGGGCCGGCCCGACTGGTTCTCCACCGCCAGCCGGTCGGGGACGATGGCGTAGTTGATGCGAAGCCCGTCCAGGGGGGGAAGCTCGGGCATCTTTACTCTCAGCAGCGGCTCCCCCTCCTTGCCCTCTTCGGCCAGAGAACTTAGCCTCAGCTGGCTGACCTGAAGGGGCCTGCCTACCTTTACCACCGGCTCGGCCGCCGCTGCCGCCTGGGAGTCGGCGGTCTCAAGGTCCAGTGCTCCCTCCAGCTCCCAGATGAGACCAAAGGAGATGAGCACATTTCCCCGCTCCAGCCAGTCAACCAGGGCAGCATCCGCCAGGGAAGAGATGGGATAGTCAGGGCCTCCCTCCAGGACGGTGACCGGCCGTACCGCGATAACGGTGGCGCGTCCAGGCCAGGCAAAGACCGACGTTCCCAGCCTCCCCACCTGGCCCAGCCGCTCTTCCAGCAAACGGTAGAAGGCGTGGGTGCCGAACTTGCCCCGGTTGAAGGAGGAGGAGCTGATACCGGGAGGGTGCTGGCGACTAAACACCAGGTAGGAAAAGAGCCCCAGCCCCGCCGCAACCAGCATCAGCACAACCAGCCCCCAGGTGATCCCCCGCTGGCTCATTCTCCCTCCTCCGCCTGCTGGGCCTCCCTTCTCTGCTCCACCTCCTCAATCAGCCGACGGCACCGGCGGAGGTAGTCCTCCACCGCTTGTCCCTCCACCTTCCTTCCCGCATAGACCACCTGGTCAAAGAGGGCAGCCAAGCTTGAAAGGGGGTTGCCCAAGCCGGGGAACTCCCGTTCCGCCCAGCCTACCAGCTCCCGGTTGGGCAGGTAGTGGTAGTAGGGGATGGCCAGCACCTCAAGCAGGGCGATAAACCCCAGTCGCACCGCCTCCCTGAACTCACCCCGACGGGCGTGAAGTTCGGCCCGCCCGATAAGCTTCCTCGCCTCCACCCCCTGGAAGGCCAAAAGCTGCTGCTGGGCTCCCAAGAGCCTGGCCAGGATCCCACTGCGGACGACAAAGAAGATCAGCAGGGCAATGAGTACCACAACCAAGAGAAGCTGAAAAAGGGGACTCCTAAGAGCCCTCTCGGCCCGCGACAGGGCACCTCCCTCCCTCCTGCCGGCAGTAAGCCGATCCGAAATAGCCTGCCTGAGGCGCCTAAACATCATCCCCAGCCAGGAGGGGACCAGCTCGCTCTCCAGGTCGTAGTCCCCCCGCTTGAGGATCGCCTTGACTTGGCGGCGAATCTCCTCCGGGTCTATCCGCTCTCCCACCGGCAGGGAGGGTCTTCCCACCACCAGCTCCGCCACCTTCACCCCCACCGGGGGAGCATCAGACAGGTAGTCCAGGTCAAGCCGCCAGTATCCTCCCTCCTCCCCGGCGTGGCCTAGGGCCCCCCCACTTACCTCCGTCCTCCCTTGGGTAGAAGAAAAGACGCCCCCGGGGGATAGAGAAATCATCATCAGGGCCAGGGCGAGAACGGCCAGAAGAGTCCTTGCTTGCCCAGATGGGAGCACAACTGCTATCCTAGCCCACTCGCCCAGCCAAGGCCAAGGACAAAGCAGGTGGAGCCATGAAGAGAACCTACCAGCCCAAGCGTCGCAAGCGCAAGCGTGTGCACGGCTTCCTCGCCCGGATGAGCTCACCGGGGGGACGCCGGGTGATCAAGCGGCGCCGCCAGAAGGGGCGCCACCGCCTCACCGTCTAGCCCTTGCCCCGTCCCTTCAGGGTAAAACCCAGCTCCAGGGTTCGCCAGGTGATCCGTCAGGGCCGCTTCCGGGTGGTGGCGGGGGTGGCGGTCTATGTTCTCCCGCGGGAGAATCCTGGCGACCGGGCCAGGCTGGCGGTGGGGGCGACCCGCAAGGTGGGCCGGGCGGTGAAGCGAAACCGCGCCAAGCGGCGCATCAGGGAGATACTGAGGATGCTGCTTACCGATGTAGAGGGGGTGGACGTGGTGGCACTGGCCATCTCTCCCGAGCCGGTGGAGGCCGATTTTGCTCGGCTGCGGGAGGCCATCGGGTCGGCCCTGCGAAAACTTGGCGTTCCCCTGAGGCAGGGGGAGGAAAAACCCAGCCGGGAGGTGGCCGGAAAGTGATCAAGCGCCTGCTCCTAGCCCTCATCCGCTTCTACCAGACCAGCATCTCCCCCTACACCCCGCCCACCTGCCGCTACCATCCCACCTGCTCCGAGTACGCCCGCCAGGCGATAGAGCTCCACGGCGCAGCCCGGGGAAGCTGGCTCGCCTTGTGCCGATTGCTTCGCTGCCACCCCTTTGCCCGGGGAGGATACGACCCGGTTCCCCCACCGGCGGAAGAGGACAAACAGGTGGGCCAGACCAACTAGACCCAAACTCCAAGGGAGAAGCAGAGCGTGATCACCTTTCTGTCGGAAATCTACATCAAGTTTGTGGAGCTGCTCAACTTCGGCTTCCACAACTACGCCCTCTCCATCATGGCAAGCGCCCTCTTTATCCGGCTGATGATGCTTCCCCTCACCCGCACCCAGATCCGCAGCATGAAGGTGATGGGCATCGTCCAGCCCTACATGAAGTGGATGCAGGACTTCTACAAGAACGACCGCGACACCCTGGGCAAGCGGATGATGGCCTTCTACTCGGCCTTCAAGTTCAACCCCCTCTCCGGCTGCCTGCCCTCCATCATATTTTTGGTCCTGATCTTTGCGATCTGGCGGGCTCTCCTGGATCCTTATTTCGTTGATGTCACATTTCTTGGAACAAAACTGGTCTATCCTGCGGTGGTAAATGCGGCCTACATATACGTTAAGCCCTTGATTGATTTTGACTCTCCCTCAGTTTTGTGGCTCAATCTGGTTGGGTCTGAGCTAGGCATCTACTTGCATGCGCTCCCCTTTGCAGGATTGTATATAGCCACCACTCTCCTAATGAGTGCCTACCTCCGACAGATGACAGGTCAACAGGCCCACATGGATGAAGACAACCCCTCAGTTCGGGTCTCCATGTTCATGAGCAAGTGGATGCCAATTCTATTCTCTTTCTTCGCCTTCATCTTTCCGGTGGGGGTGATGCTCTACTTCATCGCCCAAAACATCATCATGTACCTGGAGTACCGCTACCTGCCAAAGACCCTAAAGCTTGAGATTGATGATGAGCGGATTGAGCAGTGGCTGAGGGATGAGGACCCCGACCTTGCCCGCTTCATAAGGAAGCAGAAGAAGGAGCGGGAGGAGCGGGCCAAGAACCGCAAGAACAACCGGGCCAAGCAGGCTGCCGCCCCGGGCAAGGCCTAGCCTGCCTCGGCATGGTGGATAATAATTAGACCGCAGGGGCCGCTAAGGCCCGCAGACACTCATCGCCTTAGTGTGAGGATGGAGATGGAGAGCCTTCAGCCGGACAGGAGTGGTGAGGTCCGGGGCCAGTCCCGGGAAGAGGTGCTTAAGAAGCTAGCCGAGGCCCTCCCCCTGGAAGATGCGGTGATTGACATCGTGGAGGAGGAGGGGGGAGGCTTTGTGGGTGCCGCCTACCACAAGGACTGGATGCTTCGCACCCTCTACCAGCTGGTGCGCTCCATGGTGACCAAGATGGACCCCGAGTGCAAGGTAAAGGTGCTCTTGAGGGAGGACCAGGGCGACTTTCTGGTGATCCTAAAAAGCCGCGAGCCGGGCAAGTTCATCGGCCACCACGGCAAGGTGCTTGACGCCCTGCAGATGATCATCACCGTGGCCTTCAACCGCAACTTCCTGGTCCACAAGGAGGTCACCCTGGACATCGACAACTACCGGCGCAAGCGGCGCGAGACCCTGGAGCGCCAGGTGAGGGAGGTGGTGCGCCTGATTGAGCAGGACCACAAGGAGCGCCCCATCCCCAACCTGCTGCCCAAGGAGCGCAAGGTGGTCCACGAGCTTCTGCGCGACCACCCCTACCTCACTACCGAGAGCCGGGGAAGCGGCCCCAACCGCACCCTCTACATAAAGCCGCGCGAGCTTAAGGACAAGTACGTCCCCGAAATACCGGTGGAGTCGGAGTAGCCGGCGGCAACTACCCAGCGCCTGCACCCCTACCCGGCCAGTGGACGGTAAAGACCGACCCCTCCCCCACCCTGCTCTTTAGCTCAATCCTTCCCCCCACCAGCTCCACCGTGTGCTTGGTAATGGATAGGCCCAGGCCGGTCCCCTCCTCGGCTCTGGTTCTCGCCTGATCCAGCCGGTAGAAGCGCTCAAAGATCCGCTGCTGCTCCCCTTCGGGGATGCCCATCCCGGTGTCCCCCACCTCAATCGCCAGCCCCCCCTCCGGCGAGGGAGTGAGCCTGACCCAGGCTCTGCCCCGCGGCCGGTTGTAGCGGATGGCGTTGTCCAGAAGGTTCTTTACCACCTGGGCAAAGAGCTCCGCACTGCCCCTGAGGGCCACCCCTTGGCCCCCCGCAAGGTCGGCCTCAAGCTCCACCTCCCGCCCGGAGGCAAGCTCCCTCAGTTCCTCCACCACCTCCCCTGCCACCTGGGCGGGGTCAAACTCCTCCTCCTCAAGCACCATCTCTCCCCGCTCCAGGCGGGAGAGAGCCAGCGTCTTTTCCACCAGCTCAATAAGCCGGTCCACCTTTTCCACGATCTTTCCGGCCAGCTCGCGGCTGCGCCCGTCCAGCTCTTCTCGCCCGGCAAGCATCTCGGCGTAGCCCCGGATGACGGTGAGGGGGGTGCGAAGCTCGTGGCTCACGTTGGCCACGAACTCCTGGCGCACCTTCTCCAGCCGGCGAAGCTCGGTAACTTCCTCCACCGCCACCAGGATGGACTGGGTGCCCACCGGCAGGGCCACCACCTGCAGGATCTCCCCGCCGGGCCGCTCCAGGTCCAGCCTAACCTCTCCCCCCCTGCCCTGGGCCATCTCCCCCAGCAGGGACTCCAGATAGGGGTCGCGCAGCACCAGGGTCACCTTCATGCCGGTTAGATCCCTCCCCGCCGCACGCAGGATGTTGCGGAAGGCCCGGTTGTGGGCCCGAATGCGAAGCTCCCGGTCAAGGATGGCCATCCCGATGGCGAGGCGAGAAGCACCCTCCGCCCAGAGGGCAAACTCCCGGAGGTACTCGCCCATCACCGGCCGCTCCAGGTCCTCAATCAGGTGGTCGGGGCGGACGGGCAGACTTACCCCCAGCCGCTCAATCCCCCCGACTAGCGCCAGGATGGCGCTTCTCAAACGGCGCAGGGTGCCTTCCGCCCGCCTGGCCCGGAGGGCGTAGTAGCTTGCCAGGGCGAGGTAGCCAGCCGCAAGCAGTGTGAGGATCAGCCACCAGGGAAGCGTGCCCCTTACCCCCAGAAACAGCCCTAGCAGGCCGAAGAGAACGGCAGCGCTCAGAGCGCGGGGAGGCAACTAACCACCCCCCACCTTGGCCCCCAACCGGCTGGTCAGGTAGTCGGCCATCATCCTCAGCGCCTTGCCCCGGTGGCTGACCGAGTTCTTCTCCTCCCGGCTAGCCAGCCCCATGGGCTTGTCAAGCTCCAGGGAATAGAAGACGGGGTCATAGCCAAACCCTCCCGTCCCGATGGGCTCGCTCAGCAGATAGCCGCGGGTGTGGGCCACCACCACCAGAGAGAGCCTACCCTCAAAGGCCAGGGCGAGGGAGGCCACATAGCGGCAGCTTCGCTCCTCGGGGGTGATGAGGCCCGCCTGGTCGGCTATCTCAATGAGCCGCTGGTTTCTCTCCTCCGGAGTTTCGGCGATGCGGTTGGAGATGGGGCCGGGAAAGCCGCCCAGGCGGTCAACCACGATTCCGCTGTCCTCCGCCATGACCCAGCCGGAGAGGTGCTGGGAGTAAAAAAGCACCTTGGTGACTGCGTTTTCAATAAAGCTTCGCTCCCCCTCCTCCACCTCTAACTGGCTAAGTTCCTCTGGCAGGGGAAGGACCTCCACCCGACCTTGGACCGCCTCCTGGGCCTCGGCCAGTTTGTTAGCATTGCCGGTGGCAAATATCACCCGCATCATCTGGCACCCATTCTAAACCGAGCCCATGGGAGAAGGAAATCCAGCCGGAAGACTCACCGTGGTCCCCTATGTGGTTGGCCCGCTGGACAACCGCACCTACCTGGTCGCATGGGGAAGGGAGGAGGGGGCCATCGTTGACCCAAGCTTTGAAATTGAGCAGGTGGCCGAGGGGGTCAGCCGGCTGGGGATAGAGGTGCGCTACATCCTAAACACCCACGGCCACTTTGACCACACCATGGGAAACGCCGCCGCCAAGCGCCTCTTCCCTGACGCCAGGCTCATCTACCCCCGGGAAGACGAAGAGCTCATTAAGCGCCTGGTGGAGGCGGCCTCCCTGTTCGGCTTTGCGGCCGAGCCCTCCCCGCCCGCCGACGCCTACTTGGAGGATATTGGCGATATCTCCCTGGGGGAGGGAGCACTTCTGCCCATCTTTACCCCCGGCCACTCTCCGGGCCACTTCTGCCTGGCCGACCGGGAAGGCAGGTTCATCCTGGTGGGGGACCTCATCTTTGCCGGCAGTGTGGGGCGCACCGACCTTCCCGGGGGCGACTTTGCCACCCTGTACCGCAGCGCCCGCAGGATCCTGGAGGGATACCCGCCTGAGACCGCCCTCTACCCGGGCCATGGGCCCGCCACCACGGTGGAGGCGGAGCGGCGCTCAAATCCATTTGTGGGCGACCGGGCAACCATCACACCGTGAGGAGGAAGATGTCCACCAGGGAGGAACCGGACACCCGCCTTCTCCCCACCCCGGAGGGCTACCTGGCCCACCTGGAGTTCACCCGCTCGGGCTACCTTGAGCGAGTGCTTTCGCGCTACCTGGCAGGCTTTCACCCCGACTACCTGGGGATAGACCTCACCGCCTCCCTGCCGCCGGAGGACCTTGCGGGGCTTGAGGAAAAGATGCTTCGGGAGTTTGAGCGCTTTGAGCTGGAGGAGATGGAGCTTTCTCCGGAGATGGTCAAGGTGGCCGGGTGCGTGGGGCTGGCCAGGCTCAGCTACCGCTCAGTACTCCGGCTGAAGGAATCGGGGAAGCTCTTCCTTGACCGGCGCACCAACCTGCTCATCGGCTTTCACGACGGCAGTCGCTGGTGGATCACCTACAAGGTCACCCTGAAAAAGGAGTTCTCCCCGTTGGGGGAGGATAAACAGGACCCTTAGAGGCCGAGCCCCGGCGCCACCCCGTAGGCGTCCTCGTTGATAAGGCCGCTACCTCTCTCCTGCATATGGGTGAGATTCTCCACCTCAAGCCCCCGCTCCCTAAGCTCGGCGACGATCTCGGCAAGCTGTTTCTGCTGGGTCGGGGTGGTTAGCTCGCCACGGATGATTACCTTGTTTCCCTCCACCTCAACCTCCAGGGCGGCGTTGCTCAGGGGGGCCTGGCGGGAAAGCATGGCCAGAACTTCCTCCTTTATGGCAACCTCCTCCTTGTTCTGGCAGGAAGAGAGGGCAACCCCCGCAACCAGAACCAGAGAGATGAGGGAAAGGAAGGCTCCCCGTCGCATTATCCGGCCAACTTTCACCATGCCAATTCTAGGAAAAAAGATGGGGGTGGGTCACCCCACCCCCTTATCACTCTTCGGGGGAAGACCGGTTTACTTACCTCTGGCGCGACCGAGCCTCGCCTTGGGCCAACCGTGCTCACCCTTGCCCGCCCCCTCCTGGCGGTGCTTCTTGGCCATGGCCATCAGTAGCCGGCCCATCGCCCGGCGAAAGTCGGTCGTCTCATCGGCGAGCATCACGATGGCGCCCTTCTCCTTGTAGATGAGCACGCTTACCAGCTGGCCGGTGGAGAAGTCATCCAGGCTGGCCCACTGGTTCTCCACCAGGAAGATGGTGCGCTCACCGATCTCAAACTCGCCCATAAGCTCTGGCTTGTCCGAAGAGAGGGTGATCTTGCCCTCGCTGATCTCCTTGATACTCGCCTTGCCCCAGGCAAACTTCTCCTTCAGGGCCTGCTCAATTTTCGCCCGGCGCTCCCCGCCCCGCTCCTTCATGCGCTCAAAGTAGGCCCGGGCAACCTCGGCATCAACCACTCGGAAGGCAACCAAGCTCCGGTCGCTCTGGCGTCCAAAGAC
>JALSIF010000306.1 GCA_026981635.1 bacterium
GGGGGCCCGCAAGGAAGAGCTGGCCCGGCTCAGGGCACAGCTAGAGGCGGCAAAGGAGGGCTACCGGGTGGCCGAGAAGGAGTATGAGCGGGCTAGGCGCCTCTTTGAGGAGGGGGTGATCCCCCGCGCGCGGCTGGATCAGGCGGGAGCCGCCCTCAAGCAGGTGGAGGCCAACCTGGAGGCGGCCCGCCGCGGGCTGGAGATGGCCGAGAAGGGGGCGCGGGAGGAGGAGCTGAGGCTGCAGCGCGACCAGGTAAGCGCGGCGGCAGCCAGCTACCGCTCCCTCCTCTCCAAGCTTGAGGACTTTGAGCTCCGGGCGCCCTTCGCCGGCACGGTGACCAAGCGGATGGTGGAGGTAGGCCAGTTCGTCTCCCCCGGCCTGCCCGCCTTTGAGCTGGTGGAGGAGGAGCGCCAGAAGGTTAAGTTTGAGACCAGCCTGGAGAGGGTGAGCAGGCTTGCTGAGGGGATGGAGGTGGAGATCGTGGGACGGGAGCGGACCGTCCCCGGGCGCATCTCCCGCATCTCCTCCGCCGCCTCGCCCACCACCGACCTCTACGGGGTAGAGGTGGTAACCGAGGGAGAGGGGCTCAGGGCGGGCGAGCCGGTCACCGTCAGGGTGCGGGTGGTGTTGGCCCGAGATGTGCTTACCCTGCCCCGCCGGGCGGTCCTCTCCATTGACCAGAGCCCCCGGGTGCTGGTGGTGGAGGGGGGGGTGGTGAAGGAGCGTCCGGTGAAGATTGGCCAGTCGGGTGATGGTCTGGTTGAGATCAGGGAGGGACTGAGTGGGGGTGAGCAGGTGGTGCTCGGCGGGCAGGAGATGCTTTCGGTGGGACAGAAGGTAAAGCCCGTTGAGGTGGACGGCAAGGCCGAAGCTAATCCCCAAGCTCAGGAGAACCAGGGTTGATCAGGTTCTTTGACTTTTTCATCCGCAACTGGGTTCTGGCGGTAATGATCAACCTGGCCCTGCTGGTGCTGGGCCTGGTGAGCTGGTCCAAGCTTCCCATCGCTCTCACTCCCGACGTGGACTTTCCCGTCATCACCGTCACCACCGCCTATCCGGGGGCCGGCCCGGAGGAGGTGGAGCTTCTGGTCACCAAGAAGATTGAGGATGCGGTGGGAGCGGTCGCGGGAATTGACCAGATCAGCTCGGTAAGTCGCCAGAACCTATCGGTGGTCACCATCAGCTTCGTGTTGGAGAAGGACGGCGATGTGGCCCTGCAGGAAGTCCAGCAGAAGCTGGATGTGGTCCTAAACCAGCTTCCCGATGGGGCTGAGATTCCGGTGGTGCAAAAGCTGGATGTGGCCTCCCAGCCCATCCAGACCTGGGTGGTGAGCAATGACCAGATGAGCCAGCTTGAGCTGAGGGACTTTGTGGAGAGAAGGATAAAACCCCGGCTGCAGGAGATCTTCGGAGTTGGACGGGTTGTGGTCAGTGGGGGTGAGGAGCGGGAGATTCAGGTCCTGCTTAAACCTGAAAGGTTGGCCAGTTGGGGAATCTCGCCCCAGCAGGTAATGCTAGCCCTTCGCACTGCCAACTTGGATTTTCCCGCTGGCAACCTTGCTGACAATGGGCAAGACCTGGGCATTAAGGTGGTCTCCCAGTTTCGCTCCCCCCAAGATGTGGCAAAAACGGTTGTTGATGCAAGGAGAGGGATTCGGGTAGGGGACCTGGCTGAGGTAAGGGACCATTTCAAACCACCCCGCCAGCTCAGCCGCTTAAACGGCAAACCTGCCGTGTCGGTGTCCATCTTCCGCCAGTCGGGGGCCAACGAGGTGAGAGTGGCTAGGTTAGTTGAAGAGAACATAGATAAGCTAGCTAAGGAACTGCCTCCCTCTTTTCAAGTAAGCTTAATTCAAGATCAATCTCGTTTCATTATTGATGCGGTGAATGATATCTATATCGCTATTGCTGTTGGAGCTTTGTTAGCGACTTTAGTGGTCTTCTTTTTTCTAGGTAATTTTAGGAGTACGTTAGTTGTCTCGGTAGCCATTCCCCTCTCTCTTATAGCCACCTTCATCCTTTTCTTTGTCCTCGGCTTCTCCATCAACTTCTTCAGTCTGCTTGCCCTTGCCGTGGCGGTTGGTCTGGTAATTGACGACTCAATCATCGTGGTGGAGAGCATCCACCGTCACCTCAAGGAGGGCAAGTCCCCCCTGAGGGCAATTAAGGAGGGCAGTGCGGAGATTTCGTTGGCTGCCCTAGCCTCAACCCTAGCCATCATGGCTGTCTTTGTTCCGGTTGGTTTTATGACTGGACTTATCGGGAGGTTCTTCCGTGAGTTCGGATTAGGGGTAGCCATGGCGGTTGGCTTCTCACTCCTGGTCGCCCTGGTGATGATCCCTACTGCCATGAGTTTTCTACTGAGGGGGGGAGAAGAGCGGCTAAGGCATGTTCTCCAGGGACACCGTGTCACCGTCTGGTTCCAGAGGGTCTTTTATCAACCCTTGGAAAGAATTTACAGCAGGGTTATCCGTCAGGCCCTCAGGTTCAGGCTGGTTACCGTTGGGGTCGGACTGCTTGCCTTTCTGGCTACCTTTCCAGTACTCATGGCCATGCCCAAGGACTTCATCCCCCAGTTTGACCAGGGTGAATACATGGTTGAGGTTCGCTTACCACCGGACAGGAGCCTGTTTGAGACTGCAAGGGTGGTAAGCCGGGTTGAATCGGTTATAGCCGACTATCCAGACAATCTCTACATCGCTTCCTTTATTGGCGAGAGCGGTTTCTTCCCCGACTTTGGAGTGAGTGATGCCTACATTGCGGTAAGGATGGTCCCTCGGGAGAAGCGCAAGTTCACCACTGCCGAGATGGTGGCAGAACTCAACCGCAGGTTCAGGGAGGAGATTGGCGGGGCAAGGGTGGCGGCTGCCCTGCCCAGCCACATGGTTGGTTTTCGCAAGCCTATCAACTTCATTCTCAAGTCAAACGACTTAAACAAGCTGGAGCTTGCTGCCAGGGAGCTTGAACGGGTGCTTGAGGAGATTCCTGGGACGATCAATGTGGATAGCTCTTTCAAGCGAGGCAAGCTCCAGATAAACATAAACCCCGATCTTGCCCAGCTAGCTAGGTATGGCCTAACCCCGGCGGATCTGGGCAGACAGCTCTTTCTCCACTTTGAGGGCGGGAAGGTAGGCGACCTATTGGATAGGGGTGAAGACTACGAGGTCAAGGTCTATCTCTCTGATCCAGACCAAAGGGAGATGGCCGACCTCCAAAACGCCAGCGTCTGGTCACCGGTGACAAATAGCTTCGTCCCCCTCAGTTCCCTTGGACAGCTGGAACTCACTTCAGTCCCCGTGATGATAGAGCGAACCGACCGCATCAGATCTGCTGTGGTTGACGCCAGTGTGGATGAAGGATCACTACTAGGCACGGGAGGAATAACTCAACTAGTCCTTTCAAAGGTGAAGGAGGAAGGGGTGTTGCCTGAGGGAGTCAGTTTGAGTTTAGCGGGAGAGAGTGAGCAGTTTCAGAAAATGGGAGTTGTGTTGGGGATGGCCCTTCTTTTGGGGATCGTATTCGTCTACATGGTGCTGGCCAGCCAGTTCAACTCCCTCACCCAGCCCTTCATCATCCTGCTCTCCCTCCCCCTGGCCACCTTCGGCGCAGTGATGCTTCTTTCCCTGGTGGGGATGAGCTTCAACCTGATGAGTTTCATCGGTATTATCGCCCTAACTGGAATCGTGACCAAAAACGCTATCTTGCTAATTGACTACACCAACCTCCTGCGAAGGCGAGACAGACTTCCCCGCAATCGGGCTTTGATTAAGGCTGGACAGGTCAGATTGAGACCGGTGTTGATGACGGCGCTCACCATGATTCTGGGCTTGGTGCCCACCGCCCTGGGGATGGGGGAGGGGGGAGGCTTCCGCGCCCCCATGGCGGTGGCCATCATCGGCGGGCTCACCCTCTCCACCCTGCTCACCCTGGTGGTGATCCCGGTGGTCTACACCTACTTTGACGACTGGTTCGGCGGCCTGCGCCAGCGCATTGAGGAGGAGCGGGGCGAATCCGCTGAGGAAACGGAGGAGCAGGAGAGACACCCGGGCAAGCTTACCCCCCAGCCCGAGTAGACCGCCTCCGGTAGTCTGGAAATTTCCCAAAGCAGGCCTAACTAATCTGCTGTAATATTTAGACCATGAGTGAAGAAAAAATGGTTGGCTTTTTTGTTTCCGTGGAGGGGGGAGAGGCAACCGGCAAGACCACTCTCCAGCAGGGCCTCTACCGCCGCCTGGAGGAGGAGGGCTGGGGGGACTACCTGCCCAGCGAAGAGCAGATCTCACGCCTCCACGAGCCGGGAGGGACCCGCCTGGCTGAGCGGCTGAGGGAGCTTCTGCTGACCAAGGAGTTTGAGATTGATGAGGTGGAGGCGGTACTCATGTTTAACGCCGCCCGCTCATCCCTCATGCGCTCGCTCATCATCCCCCTCCTTAGGGAAGGGAAGATCGTCATCCTGGACCGCTTTGTGGATTCCACCCTGGCCTACCAGTGCGGCAAGGGGACACTGAGCTTTGATGATGTGGAGCGGGTAAACCAGTTTGGAGCCCGCCGGCTCTATCCCGACCTCACCCTGCTTATTGATCTTCCGGTGGAAGTGGCCCTGGCCCGGCGGCAGATGAATCCATGGGACCGTTACGAGAGCCGCGATCTTGCCTACCACCGAAAGGTGAGGGAAAACTTCCACCGCATCGCCCAAAACAACCCCCAGCGCATAGTGATGTTGGACGGCCAGCGGCCGGTGGGGCAGATGGTGGAGGAGGCCTACCTCGCTCTGCTTCCCCGCCTGCGGGTCCACTTCCAGATGGATAAGGCTTCCCGCGCAAAGGGGGGGTAGAATCTATTGCCTGGGAGCGGGCGAAGCGGCCGCGCCACCGCCCTGGACTGCGGTGGTGAGGAAAGTCCGGACTCCACAGGGCAGCGGGCTGGGTAAAGGCCCAGGCGGCGTGAGCCGACGGAACGCGCCACAGAAAAGAACCGCCTAAGTCCCTTCGGGGACCGGCAAGGGTGAAAAGGTGGGGTAAGAGCCCACCAGTGTCGGTGGTGACACCGGCAGCTCGGGCAACCCCCCGCGGAGCAAGGGCAAGTAGCGCCGCCATCACCTGGCCCGGGGAGGCGCGAGTGGCCCGCTTGAGGCGCACCGCAAGGTGCGTCCCAGATAGATGGCCGCATAAACAGAATCCGGCTTATCGTCCACTCCCAGGCAAGCGTTTTTTTTATTTCCTGCCGCGGTTTCCCGCCAGGCCCCAGTTGACCGCCAGCTGGTGGAGCCTCTGCCGCAGATACCTGAGGTCCTTCTTGCCGGCCAGGAAGGCCAGGTACTGGGAGTAGCCCCGCATGGCCAGGCGGCTTATGGCCGCCTCCACCTGCGGTTCGTAGGCTCCCTGGCTGCGCTTGAGGCCCGCCTCCACCCGGTCCTCCAGTGCCTCCATCTGGGCCGAACGGCGGCTCAGTCGCCGGGAGAGATCCTCCAGCTGCTGGGCCAGCTCCCGGGTGGGAAGAAAGTCGGAGAGGTCAAAGCTGCCCGGTCTCCTGAGGTAGTTCTCATAGTCCCGCTGGTAGGTCTCCAAGGTCTTTCTGAAAAGTTCCTTGCGCTCACTGAGCCTTAGGGTGAGGCGGTGAACCTGGATCAGTCTTTCCAGCGCGAGGGCGGTGCTGAGCAGGTTGAGGCGGGCCTCAGTGATGGCAAAGAGGGGCTCCTCAAAGAAGGGTTCCAGGCCGTAGTCGGGGACCTTGCGGTTGAGCCTGAGCACCACCCTCTCCAGCTGGCCCTCGTAGCGCCTGAGATCGCTTTGGCTTAGCCGTGCGGGGTCCTTGAGATCGGCCAGGATGGAGCTTATGGTCACCCTAAGATCGCGGGTGTCGCGGAGGAGGTCCTCAAACTGGGTGAGGGCGTAGTCCCGGGTGGTGAGGTAGTCGCGGTAGCTTATCCCGAAGGCGACCCCCATCAGGCTGAGGGCAACCAGCCATCCCCAGAGAATTGTACGCGGGTCTCCCAGGTAGCCCAAGGTAGGCTAGCTTAGCCGGCGGCGAAAGGTCCCCTGCCTACCACTCAATGGTCTGGGCCCGGTTGCCGGTAAAGAGCTTGGAACGCTGGGCCATTACCTCCTCCACCGGCCGCCGCTCGCCCGGCTCGTGGTGGTAGTTGGGGTCCAGCCGGATGTCCTCCTCGTGGCCACAGGACTCGCAGCGGATGCGCACCACCTCAAAGGTCTCCACCTTGCGCAGGCTCTCGTCCTTCTCCCAGGTGATGTT
The DNA here is from genome assembly GCA_026981635.1 of bacterium. Taxonomy (GTDB): domain Bacteria; phylum 4484-113; class 4484-113; order JALSIF01; family JALSIF01; genus JALSIF01. The sequence continues at coordinate 6,254 of JALSIF010000306.1, forward strand.
GCGCTGGCGCTCAATTATCTCGCTTACGATGGTGTGGCGGGCGAAGTTGTGGCAGAAGCGACAGCGGCGGGTAAAGATGGTGCCGGGCTTGAGCTGGGAGCGGGGGATGAGGCCGAACTCGTCGGTGGTTCCCTTGCCGTTGCAGGTGGGGCAGACATCGCTGGTCTCCCCCAGCAGTCCCTGCCCGTCGCAGATGGAGCAGGGGACGAAGGCCTCCACCTCACCGCTTCCTCCGCACTCGGGACAGGGCTCACTGACGATGTCGGTCTTGAGGCCGAACCAGCGGCGGTGCTCTACCGCTATCCAGCCCTTGCCCTCACACTCCGGGCACTGCTTTACGAACATATGACCCGCCTCCTCTAGGCTAACCTTGCCTCGGGGCAAAATCTGGCTTCCTTTTCATTTTACACCAGAGTGAGGGATTTGTCTCTGCTAGTACCGGGAAACTATCCAGCAGAATGGGACCTTGGGCTCAGGCTACGGAGGTGGGGGGCACTTCGGCTAGCAGCTCATCAATCACCTGCTCCGGGTCCACCCCGTCGGCCTCGGCGGCGAAGGTGAGGATGATGCGGTGGCGCAGGGCCGGCCGGGCCGCCCAGCGGATGTCGTCAAAGCTCACGTTGTAGCGCCCCTCGGTGAGGGCCCTTACCTTGCCCGCCAGCACCATCGCCTGGACGGCGCGGGGACTTGCTCCGTAGCGCACGTAGCGCCTTACCAGGCTGGGTGCTTCGGCCTTGTCGGGGTGGGTGGCCACTCCCAGCCTCACCGCATACTCCACCACGTGGGGAGCGATGGGCACCTCCCGGACCAGGGCCTGCATGCTAAGCACCTCATCCGCACTGAGCACCTTCTCCGCCCGGGGCTCCCCGCCGGCGGTGGTGCGGTTGATGATCTCAATCAGCTCGTCTTTGTCGGGAAAGCCAACCAGGATCTTCATCATGAAGCGGTCCAGCTGGGCCTCGGGGAGGGGGTAGGTGCCCTCCTGCTCAATGGGGTTTTGGGTGGCAAGCACAAACAGGGGCTGAGGCAGCTCGCGGCGCTCCCCGTGGACGGTGACCGCCCGCTCCTGCATGGCCTCCAACATGGCAGACTGGGTCTTGGGGGTGGCCCGGTTGATCTCGTCGGCCAGGATCAGGTTGGCAAAGATGGGCCCGGGCATGAAGCGGTACTCCTTGTGGCCCGAGGGGTCCTCCTGGATGATGTAGGTGCCGGTGATGTCGGCTGGCATCAGATCTGGGGTGAACTGGATGCGGGAGAACCTGAGGTCCATGGCATCGCCCAGGGTGCGGATGAGCAGGGTCTTGCCCAGACCCGGCACCCCCTCAAGCAGGGCGTTGCCCCCGGAGAAGAGGGTGGCCAGCACCTGCTCCACCACCTCGTGCTGGCCCACGATAACCTTGCCCACCTCCCGCACCAGACGCTGGTAGGTAGTGCGAAACCACTCCACCTGCTTGCTGCCGGTGGCAGGGGAGGGGGTGGCTGGCTGGGTCTCGTTCACGGGAAAGCAGATTGTATCAGCAAGCCCTCCCCTCCCGGGGGGCATTCCGGCGTGGCACTGCCGCCAGGGGGGAGAAATTTCCCCCCAACCCTTGACAGCCTGGTTTTATCGGGTATCCTTTCCTAGGGGCTCAGGCCCAATCTTAGTAACAAGGAGGCACTATGAACAGGAAGGTAGCACTCACTCTGCTTGCAACCGCGGCAGCGCTGATCGCTCTCTTTGCCGCTTCGTGTGGTGGTTCGGCTCGCTTTGGTGGCCCTGGCCACAACCAGGGTGGCGGGTCTGCCAGCCTCACCACAAACAGTCTGCTGAGCTAGGCAAGATCAGAGCCGAACAATAAAACTCCCTCCGTAAACTAGGGCACAGGAGGGATGGGCTGGGCGCCTGGGTTGGGCAGGCACCAAGGTTAGGTTTAACCTATAATCTTCCCATACGCTATGGGTGTGGTGTCTGCCCAACTAGCGCTCGGGTTGCTTTTGGTCCTGCTGGTGGTGGCCTTGGCGGCTACGGCCGAGTTTATCCACCTCTATCGCATCACCCAAGACCCTTCCTTTCAGCACCAGCAGAGGGAAAACTACCTCATCTGGCGGAAGCGGATGGAGGAGTGGTGGAGCCGGGCCCACTGGATTGAGCTGGAGGAGTTTGTTCCCCGCACCCTGGACTATTACCGGCAGGGGAGAAACGGCGACTACGTGAGCTATCGCCTCTAACCCCCACTGGGGCCACAGTTACCCAAAGAGGGTAAGATAG
>JALSIF010000307.1 GCA_026981635.1 bacterium
ATGGCCACCATCAGGGTGAGCTGGCCGCGCACATATTGGCCCATGGCCAGGTTGATGGCATCCAGGGTGCGCTCCACCACCGGCCGATGGGGGGCGGGAACCATGGAGATGAAGTGGGTGCGGAACTTGTGGTGGTCCTTTAAAAACCAGTAGGCCAGGATGGGGATGAGGATAAGGGCGGCGAAGAAGGAGGCGATGGAGCCGAGCAGGCTTGCCCCCTGGGCGATCACCGTCTGAAGGAGAATGGGAATGTTGAGGTTCCCCAGTTGGGTGCGCAGGAACTCCTCAATGGAGGTGACCAGCTGGGGGTCGCCCAGCTTGTCGGCCCCCCACTGGTTTAGGTCCTGAACCAGGTTCTGGGAGATGTTGGGGAAGCGACTTACCAGTTCCCTGGATTCACTTACGATGGGGGGAAAGACAACGTAGAGGGCCATCCCCAGGAGGATGAGGAAGACCACCAGCACCAGGGCGCTAAACAGGCCCCGCTTGGTGGGGGACTGCCAGCGGGGCAGGACCACCTCGCAGAGGTTTCTGACCACCGGATCAAGCAGGTAGGCCAGAAGTCCGGCGAAGGCCACCATGACGAAGACGAAGCGGATGTAGTAGATGAGGGCCAAAAGCCCCAGGACCGCCACTACGGTGAGCACCTGGACGGCCAGGCTCACCGTGCGGTTGAGGGCGGGGGGGCGTGCCATCAGAGGAGGCCCTGCTCCTCTAGGATCTCCGGGTCTAGCCATGTCCTGAGCTTTTCCAGTACCCTCCGCTGGAGGCGGGAGATGTACATCTGTGATACTCCCAGTATATCAGCGATCTCCTGCTGGGTGAGGCCATCTTCTATGCGCATGCGCATCACCTTCTCTTCCAGGGGGGAGAGCTGTTTCATGAGCTGGTTAAAGAGCACTCCCTCTTCCGGAGAGTAAGGGGTACTGCCCAGCACACCGCCGCCGGGGCCCACCGGCCTCGCCTCCAGCTCTTCTACGATGGAGGCTGGGTGGTAGGCGCTGCCCAGCTCCAGCGCCTCGGCGGTCTCCTCCAGGGAGAGGCCCAGCGCCTCGGAAAGCTCCTGCAGGGTGGGGTCGCGGCCCAGTTCCTGGCCCAGCTTCTCCCTTTCCTTTAGGACCTTGAGGCAGCGGTTCTTGAGCGAGCGGGGCACCCGCATGGCCCACTCGCAATCGCGGAAGTAGCGCAGGATCTCTCCCTGGATGGTCTGGTAGGCGTAGGTGGTGAAGCGCACGCCCTTGTCCAGGTCAAAGCGCTGGATGGCCAACCACAGGCCCATCATCCCCACCTGGACGAGATCGTCCATCTCCACCCCGGCCTGGTGGTACTTCTGGGCAATCTTGTAGACCAGGCGCTCGTACTGGCTGAGGATGCGGTTCAGGTTGCGCTCGGTGGGGTCGCTGCGGTAGGTCTCAAACAGCTCCCGCTCGGCCTCCGGGGTAAGGGCCTCCGGCTGAGGGGGGTCTGACCTAGTCATGGGCAAGGCCCATTATGAGACCCGACCCCAGGCAGTTGGTTTCAGCTCCGGCCGATCTCGGGGCGGGGAAAGCGGATCCTCACCTCGCCCTCCTCCTCAAGGGGCACCACCTCGCCCTCCTCCACCAGCCGGTCAAGCACCCGGTAGATGGGGGCGGTGGTGAGGTGGCGGGTCTTGCCCGCCGGATCGGAGAGGGTGACGGTGAGGGAGTTTTGGCCAAGTTCCCAGTGGATCCTCACATAGCCCACCTGGGGATCAAGCCGGGAGACCAGGGTGAGGAAGGCTTCTCCGATGGCAAGCTTGAGCTCATCAATCTGCTCAACGGTATAGCCCAGGCGTCCGGCCAGCCCGCTGACAAAGAGGCGCAAGGCGGTCAGGTACTCGGCCGATACCGGCAGACGGATCTCAATGGTCTCGCTCTTGGGTCCGCTCATGGTTTCATCCCTCGCTCACCGAAACTCTACCCAGTGGCAAGGGGGATAAAACAGGCCGGCTCAGAAGCGGCGGTAGAGGATGGAGAGTACCCTGCCCAGCACCTCCACCTGGGGCTCCTCAGGGTCGTCGCGCAGGTACCACCAGTTCCACTCCGGGTTGGTGGCCAGGTAGAGGAGGTGGCCGTTTAGCCTGAGCCTGGCCCTCACCAGGGGGTAGGGCTCGCCAGGGAGGCGGGCCACCACCAGGCTTCCGCTGGCCGGGTCGGGGTCGGGCTCCACCGCCACGATGTCACCCCGCCTGAGGTGGGGCCTGGCTCCCTGGTCGGAGACCACCAGGGCGCGCTGGTTGGCTGGGCCGGTGGGATCGCGGGGGATGAAGCGGGGAAGACCCAGGCGGCGGGCCAGCCCCTCTGGCTCCACCCGGATGATGAGGCGGCGCAGACGCCTGAGGGCTTGCCTGAGGCGCTGGTCCTGAGAGGATTTCTCCTCTTCGGCCGCGGCGGAGGGCTTCTCTTTGACGAAAGGGGTGAGGGTGGGGGAGTAGGGGAGATCATCGCGGGGCATGAGGGGGGGAAGCTGGCTGGAGAGGTGGAGGTGGCCGGCTACCCTGAGCCAGTGGGTAGGATCCTGGCCCAGGGCGCGGGCCAGGCGGTCGATCTCCCGGGCGCTGGGCCTCTCCCAGCCTTCCTCTATGCGCACCAGGCTCTCCAGAGATAGGCCGGCACTGCGGGCCAGCTCCTTCATGCGCAAGCCCTTACTGCGCCGGCTCTGGCGGATCAGATCGGCGATGGATCGCTCACCCTTAGGCATGCTCTGGGAAAACTATACCCCAATGGTTGGCTAGGCGAGCGGGCGGTTAAACTCAGAAAGGAGATGGCCTATGTGGTGACCGCCGAGGGGGCGCGCCGGCTGGACCAGGCTGCCAGCGAGCTCATGAAGGTAAGGAGTGAGCTCCTCATGGACCAGGCGGCGCGAGGCCTGGCCGAGGCGGTCCTCAGCCGGGCAAGAGAGCTTGCCAGCCGACGCATCGTGGTGGTGGCCGGGCCGGGCAACAACGGGGGGGATGGCATCGCCTGCCTGTGGCACCTGCTCATCAAGCGCCAGGCAGGAGATGAGGTGCCGCCGCTGGAGCTCATCCTCACCCGCCCGCCAGACAAGGTCAGACTGCCGGGCAAGCTTTTCCTGCGCCAACTCATGGTCGGCTTTGGTCTGGAGCCGAGGGTAGTGGAGAGCGCCGAATGGCTGGCCAGCCGGCTTTTGGCCGACCAGCCCCTGGTGGTGGATGCGGTGCTGGGCACCGGGGTGGAACAACCCCTCACCGGCAGGGTGGCTGAGGTGGTGGAGGTGCTCAGTCGGGTGTCGCCCCGGCGGCTTATCGCCTGCGACCTGCCCAGCGGGCTGGACGCCACCAGCGGGGAGCTGTGGGGGGAGGTGCCCCGGGCGGGGATCACCGTGGCCATGGGCCACTACAAGGCGGGCCACCTGCTGGGGGAGGGCATTGCCCACTCCGGCCGGCTTAAGTTGGTTCCGCTGGGCTTCATGCCGGTGGAGATGGCACTGGTGGAGCGGGTGCTGGAACCCTCCCAGGTGGCGGTGGCCTTGGACGGGGCCTTTGTCCGACGCACCCTTCCCCGCCTGACCCTGCCCGCCGACCCCACCCTGCACAAGCACCGCCGGGGCAGGGTGGTGGTGATTGCCGGCAGCGGCGAGCTGGAGGGGGCGGCGGTGATGGCCGCCCATGCTGCCCTGGCGGCGGGGGCGGGCCTGGTCCGCCTGGCGGTACCTGGGGGGATCTATGCGGCCGCCCGCTCCCTAGCCCCAGAGGAGATCACCATGCGGACGGTGGGAGAGGGGGCTGAATTTGCCCCCGATGATGCAGGGGAACTGGAGCAGGACCTGGAGTGGGCCGATGCGGTTGCCCTGGGTCCGGGGCTGGGCAGGTCGGCGGAGGTGAGCGAGTTTGCCCAGCGTGTGCTTGAGGGGCTGGACAAGCCGGCGGTGGTGGATGCCGACGGACTGTGGGGGCTTGAGGGGATGCTTCCCTGGGAGGGAGGTGCTGAGCTGGTCATCACCCCCCATCCGGGGGAGATGGGCAGGTTGTGCGACCTTATTGGGCTTGACTTTACCGACTTTGAGCTGGACCTGTTCAGCTCCGCCCACCGCTTCGCCGAGCGCTTTGGGGTGGCCCTGGTCTACAAGCACTACCGCCCCCTGTTGGCGGTGCCCTCGGGGAGGGTAGGCCGGGAGGGGGTCCAGCTGGCCATCGCCCTTCGGGGGGCACCCCAGATGGCCAGCGCCGGGATGGGGGATGTGCTAACTGGCATCATCGCCACCATGCTTACCCGCGAGGGAAGTCTGCTTGAACGGGTGGGGGCGGCAATCTGCTGGCACACCCTGACCGGCGAGCTGGCTGCCCGTCTCCATCCCCAGGGCATTCCCGCCACCCGGGTAGCAAGCATGCTGAGCAGGTCCCTCAGGATGATACTGGGGCGGGGAGAGTAGTCCTCACTCCTCCCGCTGGGGCAGTTCCAGGATGATGCCGGCCAGGCGCGATTCGGTCTCAAAGCCGTCCTCACTGGGGGCGGCCTGGACGGTGTTTACCAGCCGGCCCAGGCGCTCCACCTCCAGCTCCACCACATCCCCCGGCCTAAGCCATTCAAGCCCGCTTCGCTTCTGGCGAAGCTCCAGCAGGCAGCAGCCGGGAAGGCACCCGGAGCCGATCACGTCGCCCGGGTAGAGGGTGACGTTCTCGCTGGCCCGGGCGATCATCTCGGCGAAGGACCAGTGGATGTCGGCCCAGTTGGCCTCGGAAAGCTCCTCGCCGTTAAGCTTTACCCGGGCGGTGAGGTCGTAGCCCTTGCCCCGCTGGCGGTCGTAGAGCTCGTCGGGGGTGACGATGGCGGGGCCCAGGGTGAGGGCGAAGTCCTTCCCCTTGGCCGGCCCCAGCCCCACCTTCATCTCCCGTCGCTGGAGGTCGCGGGCACTCCAGTCGTTCATCAGCGAGTAGCCGGCGATGTAGTGGACGGCAAGCTCGGGGGGGATGTTTCTGCCCTGCTTGCCGATGTAGGCGGCGATCTCCAGCTCAAAGTCAAGCTCGCTTGAGCCGCGGGGGATCTCAATGGCGGCGCCGGGGCCGCTTACCTGCTGATGGTTGGTGAAATAGAAGACGGGGGCCTCGTACCACTCGGGAACCATCTGGAGGCCGCGGGAAGCGCGGGCGGTTTTAACGTGTTCCTCAAAGGAGTAGAAGTCGCGGACACTTCTCGGATTGGGCAGGGGGGCAAGAAGCTCGGCCTCCTCCAGGGGATAGAAGATGGGCCGGTCGCGGTAGGCGAGGTGCTGGTCAAAGTGGTCCATCAGCCCATCGATCAGGGCCTCCAGGCCGATGCGGAAGGCGGTCCCCCGGGCGAGGGTCTCCAAGTGGCTCTGGGGAAAGCGCTCCGGGTCGCCCAGGATCTCCCCCACGCACTCGGGGAAGCGCTCGCGGGCGAGGAGCTGGCCGTGGTAGAGGTCAATCAGCCAGCCGTCCACCAGGGCGCCGGCGATGGGCTGGGGGGCGTTGCGGTTGGCTTTGAAGGTGACCAGACGCATGGTTGGCAGAGCTCCCACCCCGGCAGGGGCGGGGAAATCTTAACCGAAAATTGGTCCCCTGGACCGCCGCTTTTGCCTAGAGGTTGCCGCGCCGGGCCTGCTCCCGCTCAATGGCCTCAAACAGGGCCTTGAAGTTGCCCTTGCCGAAGCCTCTGGCTCCCTTTCGCTGGATCACCTCGTAGAAGAGGGTGGGCCGGTCCTGCACCGGTCGGGTGAAGATCTGCAGCAGGTAGCCCTCGTCGTCCCGGTCCACCAGAATGCCCAGCCGCTCAAGGTCGGCGATGGCCTCGTCTATCTTGCCCACCCGGTTGGGCAGCTCCTCGTAGTAGGCGTGGGGGACCCTGAGGAACTCCACCCCCCGCTCGCGAAGCTCTGAGACGGTGGCCACGATGTCGTTGGTGAGCATGGCGATGTGCTGGACGCCGGGACCGTAGTAGTAGTCCAGGTATTCCTGGATCTGGCTCTTTCTGCGACCCTGGGCGGGCTCGTTGATGGGGAACTTGATCTTCCCCTGGCCGTCGCTCATCACCTTGCTCATCAGGGCGGAGTATTCGGTGGAGATGTCCTTGTCGTCAAAGTGGATGTAGAGGCTAAAGCCCATCACCTTGGCGTAGAAGTCCACCCAGTAGTTCATCTTGCCCAGCTCAACGTTTCCCACCACGTGGTCAATGCCCCTCAGGCCCACGCCACCGCCCGGCTTGTTTACCTCCACAAAGCCGGGCAGGAAGGGGCCCCGGTAGTCGCCCCGCTCCACGAAGGTGTGGATGGTGTCGCCGTAGGTGGCGATGGAGGCAAGCTTCACTGTGCCGTTTTCGTCCTCCACCGTATGGGGCTCGCGCACCGGGGTGGCGCCCCGCTTTACCGTCTCCTCAAAGCTCATCTCCGCATCGTCCACCAGGAAGGCGACGTCCTTTACCCCGTCGCCGTGGAGGCGGATGTGGTCGGCCATCTCTCCCTCCGGCCCGTAGGGGGTAGACAGCACGAAGCGGATGGCGCCCTGCTCAAGGACGTAGCTGGCGTAGTCGCGGTTGCCCGTCTCCAGGCCGGAGTAGGCCACCAAGTCAAAGCCGAAGCAGTGGCGGTAGTATTCGGCCGCCTGGCGGGCGTTGCCCACCCAGAAGTGGATGTGGTCGATGCGGCGGATGGGCAGAAAGTCAACCTCCTGGCCCTCGGTGAGGGGTGCGGTCTTAACCTCCATCCCTGATTACCTCCCTTGGCAAATGTGATCTGGACTAAGTTTACCAGAGCTCTAAACTATCTAAACACGCAGGAGATTAGGTTAGATAGCTAGGGAAGGTTGTGTTCTCTTACTTGGTCTTGACTGAAAAGCCCAGCAGGTTGGCTAGGGTGAGGATGTCTTTTATGCCCTGGCGGCGGGTGGGGGAGCCGAGGGAGATGATGTAGTAGCGGCGGCTGCCGCTGCCCAGCTCAATCAGGTAGCAGCGCCCCGCCTCCCTGGTCCAGCCGGTCTTGAACCCGCCAAGCTGGGGGATCAGCCGGCGCAGGCGGCTCAGGGTATGGGGGTAGCGTCTGCCTCCCAGCTCCACCTCGGCCTGGCGGCTGATGGCCACCAGCTCGGGGTGGCGCAGGAACTCCTGCAGCAGGATGAGCAGGTCGCTGGCGGTGGAATAGGCCTCGCCGTCGGCGGGAAGGCCGGAGGGGTTTACAAAGTGGGTCCGGCTCATGCCCAGGCGCTCTGCCCTGCGGTTCATCAGCTCGGCGAAGCGGTCCACCTGCCCGGAGATGAGCCGAGCCACCACCCGGGCGGCCTGGTTGCTGGAGGCAATGAGCATTAGCTCTATCAGCTTTCTACCAGTTAGATGGCTTACCCCCAGCGCCCTACTCTCCTCCTCGGTTAGGGGATAGAGCTCGTCCAGCTTCAGGTAGTCGGCGGCAATGAGGGCGGTCATCAGCTTGGTTAGACTGGCGATGGGCAGGGGGCGGTCGGCCTGGTAGGCGATGAGGGGGCGCATGCTCCTGGCCTCCACCACCAGCAGGGCCCGCTGGCTGCCGTAGGCAAACTCGCTTCGGGCCGCGGTGGGGGCCAGGGTAAGCAGCGCGGCGGCAAGGAGAAGGGCTGCTTTATGCAGGGGATGCCTGCCCATGGGGCGGGAATTATAGAGGCGAAGGAGAAGCTAGGGCAGGCGCACCACTGCCAGGTCCTGGTGGCGGTTTAGGCCCCGGGGGAGGTAGAGGACCACCTCCCCCACCTGGCTGAGCAGGCGCCTGGCTTCCTCCTCGGTGTAGAGGGCGGTCTGGTACCAGGGGGGGAAGAGGCCCGCCCACTCGCCGCCGGGGTGGAAGAGGTAGCCCTGGGCGGCAAGCCTTTGGGCAAGCGCGGGGGAGATGCGGGCGGCGGCGTGGGGGCCCATCAGGGTGACCACCAGAATGCCGCCCGGCTTTACCACCCGGGCAAGCTCGGAGAGCCACTCCCTGGCCATCTCCCGGCTGAGGTGGGTAAAGACCGAGAGGGCCACCGCCAGGTGGAAGCTTTGGGGAGGGAAG
>JALSIF010000308.1 GCA_026981635.1 bacterium
TCGTACCCGATTCAAGAGCCTTGACGAGGTGCCTGCTCCGCTGAGGGACTATGCCCAAAAACAGGGCCTTTTTTAGCCGGAAAAGCCAGGCCTGGGCAGGGGCTAGCTGATAAACCGGGTAGCTAGGCTAGCTAGCTGGGAGAGGGAGGGAAGGGGTACTTTACCCTTCAAATTAAGGGAGGGAACTTCTTCTTGGGGGTGTCATAAAAGAGGGGCAGAGAAATCATTTAGATGGAGATTCGCGCTATGATTGACCGTGATGAAGTTAATAAGTTTATTAATGATAATTACGAAAGACTCCTAGCCCAGGTTATCAAGAGATACCGTCTAGATGAAGACATTGCCCGGGAGGTGCTCCATGAGTCCCTTAACAAGCTCATAGAGCACCACGTTGAGCTTGAGCAGGAGGGGCTCCGGGGCTGGCTTAGCAGGGTCATCCACACCACCTACATTGACTGGCTGAGGAGGGAGAGGCGTAGGCAGGAGCGGGAGGTTCCACTGGAGGAGGTGGAGACAGAACTTCCCACCGAGGAGGAGGGGATTCTGGACCAGATTGAGGTAAACAGCCTGGTTCGCTCTCTCCTCAGTCTTCTATCCGAGGAGGAGCGAAAACTTCTGGAGGCGCGCTACATAGAGGGGTTGGGGATCTCCCAGCTTTCCCAGCGGCTGGGGATCAGCGAAGGGACGGTGAAGAGCCGCCTTGGCCGGGCCATGAACCGGTTGCGGGAGATCCTGGGGGTAAGAAGGTGAGCCTGCCCCTTCTCGTCCCCCCATCCTGCATTGGAAGCCCCACCTGCTTGGGGAAGCTTTGCCGCTCCGCTAACTCTATAATCCGCCTTGCCCCACAGGGACCCATCTGCGGTGGGAGGAGAAGATGGCAAGCAAGCTGGCAAAGTGGCTCAACCGTCTGGGGACCGAGACCGCCTTTGAGCTTCTCGCCAAGGCCAAGCAGCTTGAAGCGGAGGGCCGCGACATCATCCACCTGGAGATCGGCGAGCCCGATTTTATGACCCCCAAGAACATCCGCGAGAGCGCCAAGCTGCTCATTGACGGCCTCCACCCCACCTTTCCCGGCAAGCACACCGGCTATACCGGCAGCCAGGGAGACCTTCGGGCCCGCGAGGTCTACGCCGAACACCTCTCCGGGGTCTACGGGGTGGAGCTCACCCCCGACAACCTGGTCATCACCCCCGGCGCCAAGCCCATCCTCTTCTTCACCATGCTCATCCTGGTGGAGCCGGGTGACGAGGTGATCTACCCCGATCCCGGCTACCCCATCTACTCCTCGGTGGCAAGCTTCCTCGGCGCCGAGCTTAAGCCCTACCACCTGCGCGAGGAGAACGGCTTTCGCTTTGACCCCGGGGAGCTGGAGGAGCTGGTCACCCCCAGGACCAAGCTAATCGTCCTGAACACCCCCGCCAACCCCACCGGCGGGGTCCTTACCCGCGAGGACCTGGACCACGTCTGGGAGCTGGCCGAGAAGTACGACTGCTGGATCCTGGCCGATGAGATCTATTCCCGCATCGTCTACGAGGGCAGCCACATCTCCATGCTTGACAGCAGGGACAAGCTTCGCCGGGTGGTGATCTGCGATGGCCACTCCAAGACCTACGCCATGACCGGCTGGCGGCTGGGCTACGTCATTGCCAACCAGGAGATCTGCTACTGGATGACTAAGCTCATGGTCAACGCGGCAAGCTGCACCGCCAACTTCACCCAGTTTGCCGGCGCCGATGCCCTCACCGGCGACCAGACCGAGGTGGAGCAGAACATCGCCGAGTTCAGGCGCCGCCGCGACCTCATCGTTTCGCGGCTAAACAGCATTGAAGGGGTCACCTGTGTCAAGCCCAGGGGCGCCTTCTACGTCTTTCCCAACTTCAAGTCCCTAGGCAAAAGCTCCCGCGAGCTGGAGGATTACTTCCTCAACGAATACGGCGTCGCCTGCCTGGCCGGAACCGCCTTCGGACCGGCGGGAGAGGGCTACATGCGCTTCAGCTACGCAAACAGCTACGATAAGATAAACCAGGCAATGGACCGGATTGAGCAGGCAGTAGCTAAGCTCAGGTCCGGCTGACAAGGGGGTTTTGGCCATGAAGAGGCTGGCTCTGCTTTTGGTGGTTGTGGCTCTGCTTTTGGGAGTGGGGCTTTCCCTCTCCTCCTGCGACCTTGAGGGGAACAAGCCGGGCGAGGTGACCGGTGGAGTGGTAAACGCCCCCGCCACCTACAAGTTTCCTCCCGTGAAGGTGGTGCTCTACGACGAGAGCGGGGAGCTGGCCGGCCAGACCTACACCGACCAGCGGGGGACCTTCTTCATCCGCGACGTGCCCCCGGGCAAGTACAAGCTTGAGGTGCTAAACCCCCGCACCGGCGCCACCATCTACGAGACCGAGGTCACCGTTGAGCCGGGCGGCTCCCACTACGTGGCGGTTGACTACAAGGATCTGAAGTTCTAGCCCCGCCTGAGAGAGGCCCCTTAGTACTTGGCCAAAAGCGCCTTTATCCTCTCGGTCATCTTCAGGGCCTCGTTAAGCGGGCGCTGCCACATGTTGCGGCCAAAGATGAAGCCGGTCACCCCCGCCTGGAGGGCCTCCTCCACGTCTTTGAGCAGCTCCTCGTCGCTCCGCTTGGAGCCGCCAGACATGATGACGAAGCAGCGCCCGGCGCTCCTTACGATCTGCTCAAGGGCCTCCTTGCGGGAGATGGGGCCGCCCTCCCGGTCGGGCTGGGTCAGCTCGCAATAGGGCTTGGGGGAGAGCTTGTCCTTCTCCGGGTTCAGCTTGGGGAAGTTCACCTTGATGATGTCTGCCCCCAGCTCCTCGGCAAAGCGGGCCGCATAGTCAATGGCGTAGAAGCTGTCCCGGCCCCCCTTCTCCTCTATGAAGCGCCCCCGGGGGTAGGCCCAGATAATGAGCGGCATCCCCAGCCGCTCGCACTCCTGCCTCACCTCGCCCAGCTGGATGATGTCCTCGTCCTGGCGGGAGGAGCCGAAGTAGAGGGTGTAGCCCACCGCGTCGGCCCCGAGATATACCGCATCCTCCACCGTGGCGTGGCAGGTGGAGATGGGCTTGTCGTCGGGTGGGACGTTGCTCTTGCCGTTGAGCTTGAGGATCACCGGCACCTCGCCGGCAAACTCGTGCAGGTACTTTCTGGCCAGCCCCCAGTGGAGGGCGATGGCAGAATACCCCCCCTCCTTGGCCAGGGTGAACTGATAGCGGGGAAACTTGCTCTCCGGGTTGGCGAAGAAGTCCACCGGCCCGTGCTCCACCCCCTGGTCAATGGGCAGGATGAGGAGCTTGCCGTTGCCCGGACCGTAGTCGTAGAGCAGGCGGTGCAGGCGGACCCGCTTGCCCGGCGGCAGGTCCAGCTCGTCTAGCTTTGGGGCAGTGTAAAAGCTGCTCATCGCTTCCTCCCTCGCTGGTGCCAAGGGTTGGTGCGTGCGATTATAGTGAGGGTAGGGGGCCAAAGCCCCTTTCCAATGGCAGACAGAGTGGCAGCCATCTACCACCGAGGGGGGCCGCTGGTTGAGCTGGTGGCGGCGGGTCGCTACCGCAACCGCATCTCCTACCGACTCAGGGAAGGCAGGCTCAGCCGCGCCCAGCAGTACCTGCTGCGGCGAAACTTCTGCTACCCGGCCCGCACCCTCTACGACCTGGCCAAGTATGACCAGGTGGTCCAGGTCCTGCGCGACGCCGGCCTCAGGGTGGAGGTAAGCCCGGAGGTCCCCGAGTTGCTTTCGCGCTGGCGGCGGGCAAGGACCCTCATCATCACCGAGCACACCGGCAGGGTCTATGCCAGGTGCCTATCTTCCCGCCCCTTCAAGGCGGGGCTTGAAATCCTGCGGCGTTTCACCGGCCGGGACGGCGGCCTGCCCGACCCTCTGCTAGTCTGGCCCCTTGAGCACCACTGGAAGATGGCCGGCGGCTTCGTGAGGCTGGACGAGAGCTTCTCCCGCTCAAGGTTGGCCAGGAAGATCGGCCGGCGGGGAGTGGTGATGGGAGCATCGCCCGAGTTCTTCCGCCAGGTCCAGGTCTGGTATGCCCCGCAGCTCATCCTGCCTGAGCTTAAGGAGACCATCGGGGGCTACACCGACGACTTTGACACCCTGCTTGACCCCCTGGAGTGGGAGGGGCTTAGGCGGGCCCTGGAGAAGCGGGGGGCGCGCGTGCTGGTGCTGGAGGACCTTCCTCCCCTGGTGGAGCACTGGCGGCTGGTGGCCAGCCACGCTCCCATCCGCCGCCTCTATGGCCGCTTTGCGGGAGAGCTTCTGGACGGGGGTAAGCCGCCGGAGGGGCTGGTGGAGGAGCTTTCCCGGCGGGTGCGCTCCCTTCCCCTCAGCCGGCGCCTTGGCGACACCGACGAGCCCCTCCTTGGGGTCCTCCTCTACCCCTTCCAGCGCCTGGGGGTAAGCTTCCTGGTCGCCTCCGGCTCGGCCCTGCTGGCCGACGACATGGGCCTGGGCAAGACCCTCCAGGCGATGGCCGCCGCCCTGGTGCTGATGGCCGAGGGCAGGGTGGAGAGCGCCCTGGTGGTCTGCCCCGCCTCCCTCAAGCGCCAGTGGGTGAGCGAGCTTCGCCGCTTCGCCGGGGCGGAGGCCCTGCTGGTGGAGGGGACACCGGAGGAGAGGGCCCGCCTCTACCAGACCCGGGCCCGCTTCAAGGTGATCAACTACGAGCTTCTGTGGCGCGACGAGGAGCTGCTCCGAAAGCACCCGGCAGACCTCATCATCCTGGACGAGGCCCAGCGGATCAAGAACTTCCGCACCAAGACCAGTAGCTCCCTCTTCCGCCTGCCCCGCCGCTTCGCCTTCGCCCTCACCGGCACCCCGCTGGAGAACCAGCTGATGGAGCTTTTCAACATCATGAAGTTCGTGGAGCCCCGCGCCCTGGGCAAGGACCCCCTCAAGTTTCGCGACCGCTACATCATTGAGGACCGCTTCGGCAAGGTGAAGGGTCACCAGTTCCAGCGGGAGCTTTCCCGCCGCCTCTCCGGGGTGACCCTGAGGCGCACCCGCGAGGAGACGGTGGAGGAGCTTCCGCCCCTCACCGAAAAGGAGCTCTGGGTCTCCTTCAGCCCGGAGGAGCGGGAGATCTATGAGGAGCTTTCCGCCCCCGCCCGCGAGCTTGCCCGCCAGAGCGCCTTCTGGGACCTGCACCGCTTCGGCGAGGCACTAACCACCCTCCTCCGCCTGCGGGAGGCCTGCGACTCGGCCGAGCTGGTCACCGAGGGGAAGGTGAAGCGCTCGGCAAAGCTTGAGGAGCTGAAGCTCATCCTGGAGGAGCGGGTCCGTGAGGGAGGCCACCAGGCGGTGGTCTTTACCCAGTGGACAAGGATGCTTGAGATCCTCCGGCGGGAGCTTTCCGCCCAGGGCTACCGGCTGGCCATCCTCCATGGCGCCATCCCCGGAAAGGAGCGCGACCTTGAGGTGGCCCGCTTCAACCGGGGTGAGGCGGAGGTCTTCCTGGCCACCGACGCCGGCGGCCTGGGCCTAAACCTCCAGGCGGCAAGCCTGATTGTCAACTTTGACCTCCCCTTCAATCCGGCCAAGGTGGCCCAGCGCATCGCCCGCGCCCACCGCATCGGTCAGGCCCGGCCGGTGGTGGCCCTGAACCTGCTGGTGCGCGGGACGGTGGAGGAGCACATCCACGAGATCCTCTGGCGCCGCCGGGAGCTGTTTGCCCACGTGTTTGGGGCCATTGAGGACGAGGGAGAGCTCTCCATCGCCCAGCTTGACAAGCGGGGCAAGGAGCTGGTGGCCGAAATCCTCAGCCGCGCCTGAGGTCCGCTCCCTCCCGCTTAGTCTCCTCCGATACCTTCTCCTCCGGCTCCTCTGGACCGCCGATTCGCTCCCCCTCCGTCCTAATTCGCTCCAGCAAAGCTTGACAGGTGTTGAAGTGCTCAGTGAGGAGGGGGTCTCCCTTAACCTGGGCAAGCTCTCTTGCCCCAAACCAGAGGCCGCTAAGCTCAGCCACGATGGTGGCCAGGGACTGGCGGGTGGGCCTCTCCCAGCTCGCTCCCAGGTAGACGAAGAAGTCGCGGAACCGCTTGCGGATCTCCCCCACCAGCAGACTGGGGTCGCTTACCTCGGTGATGATCCCGTGCCGGTTGGTGGGGTCGGGAATCTCAAACACCAGTCTGCCCTCCCGGTGGCGGAGCAGGTATATGGCCACGAAACAGTCTTCAATGCGGTCCCTCACCAGGACGGGATCTAGCCGGCCCGCCTGGAGGGCCTGCTCAATGCGCCGCCCGATTTGCTCAAGCTCGGTTGTGGAAAGTATCTCTTTCCCCCTGGTCATCCACAATGAAAAACTCACCCCAGCAACCCCAGATTTCCCCTCTCTTACCTGAGTTATAAATTCAACTGGATATCTCCCCGGGGGAAAGGGGATAGAAAGGGAGAACCCACTTGGTCAGGAGGAGAGGATGGAGTCAGGCCGAAAGCTGTGGCAGCGCTATTGGGGAGAGGGCATTCCCTGCAGCGACTTCGTCGCCCGAGCGGGGCCCTACCGGAAGGAGCTGGAGGAGGTGATGGCTGAGGCCAAGCCCAGCCAGGAGTTCATCTCCCGCCTGCGCCAGAGTCCGGTCTCCCGCATCGGAGTCGTCACCGAGCCCTGGTGCGAGGATTCCCGAGCCTTCGTCCCGCCGGTGGCCAAGGCGGCCGAGCAGGCGGGAGTAGCTTTGCTCATCTTTAACCGCGACTCCTTCCCTGAACTCAGGGATGCCCACCTCACCTACGGCAAGGCCAAGATCCCCGTCATGGTCTTCATGGACGATGACTTCAACGAGCTTTACCGCTTCGTGGAGCGGCCCAGGCAGGTGCTCAGATGGATGGGTGAATATTTCCGAACGAAGAAGTACGCCGACTTTACCGAGGAGGACAAGGAGCGCTTTCTGGCTGACTACCGCAGGATGCTCCCCCAGTTTCAGCGCTATCTGGAAGAGGAGATCATGGCGGGCCTGGCTGGCCTCTCCACCCTTCCCCCAAGCGAGCCCTAGTCGGGGATTAGATGGTGGAGGTGACGGATGTAGTCCTGGGGCAGGCCGCGGTTGTGGGCTCCTCTGACAATGGGTATTAGATCATCCGGTCGCGGCTCAATCAAGGGCAGGTCACGGCGGGCAAGGATAAACACCCTGACCTTCTTTCGCCTTCCGCCCCGGTCAATTACGCTCCGGGTAGCGGTGTAGAAGCGGTCGGGGACCTTCATCTTCTGCTCCAGCCGGGGAAACTCCTCGGGATGGACCTGCCAGATTACCCCCCACACTCGGTCCCCCGGACGGTTGGTTCTCACCACGGTGGCTACCCTTCTTTCCCCCCTCCCGTCCAGGTCAACAAAGACCAGCCGGTGGTTGGGGAGATACACCATCGGCCCCGGCTCAACCTGCTTGACCCACTGGCGGATTACGTCCCAGTTAAGCAGGCGGTCGTAGACGAAGAGGGGAACCGGTGTGGTCTCCTCAAACAGGGTCTCACCGCTTTGCCGCTCCAGTTCAAGCAGCTCGGCGATGACCTCATTTAGGGAGGAGGACTCGGCCATTTCAGCTTTGCTAAGTCTAACCGATGGGATAAACTGATACCAGCATGGAAAGCAGCGGACTTATTAGTGTTGAGCGGGAACAAAGCTGGATTCGCCTCATCCTCTCCCCCAACTTTGGTCTGCTTCCCTCCATTGACCCCTTCAAGAATGCCATTGAGCAGCATCTGCCCGAGGGGGAGTCCAATCTGGTTCTGGACATGTCGCGGGTTGAACAGCTTAACTCGGTGGCTCTGGGGGCGTTGATGTGGCTCTACCGTCGCATCAACCAACAGGAGGAGGGGAGGCTGGTCTGCGTTGGGGTAAGCGACGGGGTGCGGGAGATTCTGCGCTTCTCCCGGCTGGACCGGCTTATCCCGGTCGTCTCCGAGGCTGACCTGGGAAGCTACTTCGGCCAGTCCGACCTCTCCCACCGCGAGGCCCCCTGAGCCAGCCC
>JALSIF010000309.1 GCA_026981635.1 bacterium
TTCTCCAGGGTGGTGCCGGCAAAGACTTGGTCGCCCGGTTCCTTCTCCCTTGGAACTGCCTCGCCGGTGAGGGCGGCCTCGCTAACTAGACCACTACCCCTAACAACCCTACCGTCCAAGGGAATGTGTTCACCTGCGATCACTTGGATCAACGTACCGGGTGAGACCTCCGCACTGGGGACCATCAGAGCTTCTCCCCCCGGAGTAATCACTCTCGCCTGATCAGGCTTGAGGGCTAGCAGGGCAGAAAGGCGCAGGTTCGCTCGCTTGACCGCGAAGCTCTCCAGAAACTCAGCAAATTCAAAAAGTACCACCACTACGACGGCCTCGGTCCAGGCACCAATAAACATTGCTCCGGCTACTGCCACAGTCATCAGGGAGAGGATGCTGGGGCGAAGCTTTATGAGTCCCCTGACTCCCCGGGGGTAGATGTCCCAACCGGCGATAAGAGCAGACAGCAGGTAAAGGGGAAGCACCCACAAGTCTTCTGCTCCCCATTTGACAGCCAGCTCTGCGGCTGCGAGAAAGACAATTGAGACCACTAACCGCCAGAACATCGGCCGGGAAGTGAGCTCCCTTATGAAGCCCAGTTCGTCCCCGGGCTGCTGTTGGTTGTCCAACGTGCAAGCGCCACCACAATCACTTCCCAAGGGAGGCCACCTCCATCCCAGGGAGAGCACATTCCCTGGCCTTCTCCAGCAGGCCCCTGAGGATGGGGCAGGCCAGGCGGTAGTAGACCACGTTGCCGTGGCGGCGAGAACGTACCAGCCTTGCCTTGCGCAGGTAGCGCAGGTGGTGGCTGGTGGCGGAGGGCGAGATGCCGGCCACCGAGGCCAGGTCGCATACGCAGAGTTCGCCGGTGATCAGGGCCATGAGGATGCGGAGGCGGCTGGGGTCGGCCAGGGCCTGGAAGCGGTCGGCCAGCTCCAGTACCTCCAGCTCACCCGGCAGAGCCCGGCGGGCCCGCTCCACCGCCTCGGGGTGTTGGTGGGTGATGGTGCAGCGGTCTTCCATAGGTGAGAGTATATGAGCAACTGCTCATATAGTCAAGTGGACAGAGAGGGGGAACGGAGAGGGTTGGGTTAGGTGATATCATACCCCCAACGGGTATATCCCCTAGTACAACTCCACGTGCGGAGGTCTGATCATGAGCAGTGAGGAAGGCCAGATCCAGGTGATTGATCCGGTCTGCGGGATGAAGGTTGACCCGGCCAAGGCGGCGGGCAGCTTTGAGTACAGGGGGAAGACCTACTACTTCTGTTCGGAGCACTGCCTAAGCAAGTTCAAGGCTAACCCGGAGGCATTCACCCAGGAGGAGGGAGAGGAGGAGCCCTCCATCGGTGGGCATATCCACCGTCACCATGACTCTGAGGAGAAGGAGCACCACTGTGGGTGCTGCCATGGGGGCCACTCCCACCACTCCCACGACGGAAAGGAGTCCTCCCACCACCATTCCCACCCCCAAGCCCACGCTGCCGCTGCGGTGGGAACCCAGACTGGGGAAATAAAGGACCCGGTCTGTGGGATGACGGTTGATCCACAGAGGGCAGCGGGAAGCTTTGAATATGGCGGCAGGACCTACTACTTCTGCTCCGAGCACTGCCTTGCCAAGTTCAAGGCCGACCCGGAAAGCTTCGTTGGGGTGGCCGCAGAGCCGGAAGAAGTGAAGGATCCGGTCTGTGGGATGACCATCAGCCCCGAGCAGGCAGCCGGCAGTGTGGAGCACAACGGAAAGCTCTATTACTTTTGCTCGGAGCACTGCCTGCACAAGTTCAGGGAGAACCCGGCAAAGTACGTCGGGGAGGAGGCTGAGCTTAAGGACCCGGTTTGCGGGATGAAGGTGGACCCGGAGGGTGCGGCAGGCAGTTTTGAATACAACGGGAAGACCTACTACTTCTGCTCCGAGCACTGCCTTGCCAAGTTCAAGGCCGACCCGGAAAGCTACCTAAAGCCCAAGGAGGCAGAGAGCTACTACTGCCCCGAGTGCGAGCACGAGCAGCCCGACCCTGGCTACTGCGTCCAGTGCGGGATTGAGCTGGTGCCCAAGGTGGAGTTTGTCCCCGGCGCCGAAGAGGGCGAGGTGGAGTACTTCTGCCCCATGCACCCCGAAGTGGTGAGTGATAAGCCGGGGGAGTGCCCCAAGTGCGGCATGGCCCTGGAACCCCGCATCATCAGTGGTGAGGTACCCAAGGGAAGCCCCGAGCTGGCCGCATTAGCCAAGGACATGTGGTTCTCCATCATTCTGGCTATACCGATTGTTATTCTTGCCATGGGAGATTACTTCCCCGCTTTCTCCGATAGGTTTCTACCTATCAGCACCAAGCTCAACTATTGGCTTCAGTTCATCTTCATGACCCCGATCATGTTCGGCCCCGCTAGGCGCTTCTACCGCAACGCCTGGCAGGCATGGAAGGGCAGCCGCACCACCAACATGTTCACCCTGATCACCATCGGAATCGTGGCTGCCTATGTCTATAGCGTCATCGCCCTGCTCTTCCCGGGGCTCTTTCCACCCGAATTTAAGAAAAACGGGATGGTTGAGCCCTACTTTGAGACCGCCGCGGTGATCACCGCCCTGATCTTTGTGGGCGTTTATCTGGAGGCCTATGCACGTTACGCCACCAACGACGCCATCCGCAAGCTGATCGGGCTTGCCCCCAAGACGGCGCGGGTGGTCCGCAACGGTGAGGAGGTGGACATCCCGGTAAGTGAAGTCAAGGTAGGCGACATAGTGGTGGTGCGGCCGGGGGAGAAGATCCCGGTGGACGGGGTGATCATTGAGGGTGAGAGCCAGGTGGACGAGAGCATGGTGACCGGCGAGCCCATCCCGGTGGATAAGGAGCCGGGAGATGAGGTGATCGGCGCCACCATCAACAAGGCAGGCACCTTCAAGTTCCGCGCCACCAAGGTGGGCCGGGAGACGGTGCTGGCCCAGATCATCCAGCTGGTCCAGGAGGCCCAGGCTAGCCGTCCCCCCATCCAGAAGTTGGTGGACCGGGTATCAAGCTACTTCGTCCCCGCGGTGATCGTCATTGCCATCATCAGCTTCTTCGCCTGGCTCTTTTGGGGGCCTAGTCCCTCCCTCAACTACGCCCTGGTCGCCTTCGTCTCGGTGCTCATCATCGCCTGCCCATGCGCCCTGGGCATCGCCACCCCGTCGGCCATCATGATCGGAACTGGAAAAGGGGCCCTGAGCGGCATCCTCATCCGTAACGCCGAGGCGCTGGAGAAGCTGGGCAAGGTTGATGCGGTGGTGATGGACAAGACCGGCACCCTCACCAAGGGCGAGCCGGCGGTGAGCGAGGTGATCCTGGTTGACGGCGACGAGGCTGAGGTGATGGGTCTGGTGGGGGCTGTGGAGCGGGGCTCCGAGCACCCCCTGGCCGAGGCCATCGTTGACTATGTGAAGGAGAAGGGCTACCCGGAGAGGCAGGCCACCGGCTTTGAGGCCATCTCGGGAAAGGGTGCGGTGGCTGAGGTGGAGGGCCACAAGGTGGCGGTGGGCAACCTGAAGCTGATGAGCGAGCTGGGGATTGATATCGCTCCCCTGAGAGACAAGCTTGAGCGGCTCACCTCCCGCGGTGCCACCCCGGTCTTCATCTCCATTGACGGGAAACTCAATGGGCTGATTGCCATTGAGGACCAGCTAAAGGAGAGCAGCATCCCGGCGGTGCGGGAGCTTCACCAGATGGGCATCAAGGTGATCATGCTCACCGGCGACGACCGCCGCACCGCCAAGGCCATCGCCGAGAAGGTGGGGATTGACGAGGTGATCGCCGAGGTGCTACCGGCGGAGAAGGCGGCCAAGGTAAAGGAGCTCCAGCAGCGGGGTCTCAGGGTGGCCATGGTGGGCGACGGGATCAACGACGCCCCCGCCCTGATGCAGGCCGATGTGGGCATCGCCATGGGTTCGGGAACCGACGTGGCCATCGAATCGGCCGGAGTTACCCTGATGCACAGCGACCCCATGGGGGTGGTAAAGGCGATCAAGCTCAGCCGGGCCACCATGGTAAATATCAAGCAGAACCTGTTTTGGGCTTTCTTCTACAACACCCTGGGCGTACCGCTGGCGGCAGGGGTGCTCTATCCCTTCATCGGCCTGGTGATCAGCCCGGTGTTTGCCGCCGCAGCGATGGGCTTCAGCTCGGTGAGCGTGGTCCTCAACGCCTCCCGATTGAAGTGGGTCAAGGTGTAGGAATTGGAAGGTTAAGGCAGGTTCATCCTCACCTGAAGCTGCGCCTGGCCTCAAGAAGGAGGTTGAGGGCTACCACCAGCCACGCCTCCACCTCGTTTAGGCGCCCGAGTCTGTATCTGTGGTGATGGGCGGATATCAGGCTGTCAATCTGAAAGCCTGGGTAGCTCCCCACTCGCCAGCGGTCGGCGTTAATAAGGACGAAGTCGCCCCCGTAGTGGCTAAAGAGCTGGTAGCCCTGATAGACCTCAGACTGGGTGTATGCTTCCCGGTAGAAGGCGTCCTCAGCGAAAAACAGCCTCGCCTCATCCATCGGGGTGAGCAGGTGGCGAAGGGCAGTTAGGCTTATGGCGTTGGCCAAGCTTTCTTCCACCACCCGCTCAAAGTATTCCTTTCCTGTTTTCCAGCGAGGGGGAAAGGAGGGCCAGGGTCTCCTTGCCCTGAAATCCATCATGCCATGGCCAAGCTCATGGGACAGGGTCGCAACCAGGTTGAAGAGGAAGCCCCACAATAGTCTTCTTGCAAGCACTAAATTTCTCCCCCTGAGCCTCCAGATTACGGGTGTACGGTGATATTTAATCTGTAGTATCCTCCAAGGAAGGATCCGCCAAATTCCCCAGAGATTCATGGCCGAAGCCGCGCTGGGCGGGAACTTGAGGAACCTCTGCGGGCAGAGTAAGATGAGTGGATCGAAGTAGTCAAAGTCTTTGTGGCCCTTGGGCAGGTAAAGTCCCCAGGCTGCTAGCCACCAGGTCGGCTTTTTCTTTGGCTCCCTCTTTTCCCCAGCCTCTTCCCAGCCTCCGCCCCTTACCTGAGTTTCATCCAGTGGGATCCACTCTTCCTCGGGAAGCTCGCGCAGATCTTCCGGGGTTTCAATGAAGGGGGGAGGTGATGGCTTTATGGGACGCTGGGCCTCCGCAAGCCGGGTGAATATGGACATGAGAAATGGGAAAAGCTCCTCGGGGTCAATCCCCTCCCACCTTTCAACCTCATCAAGGATGCTGTCCAGAACCTCTCGGGGTACGTACTTGAGTTTGGCTGGGGGATAGATTGAATCAATGGTTCTCGGTGAAACTGTGATAACTGGAATACGGCTCCAGACACTCCTGAGACCCCGTGATGTGGCAGCCTTGCATAGTGTAGTTATGTCATCACTAAATCTAAAACCAGAGTCCCAGTCGGTGATTGTGTAGGGCCTAAGCTTCTTGCTGGACTGCATCTATTCCTCCACTAGCAAAGATTCCCGCTCGGTATAGAGCGGATAGAGATATGATACACCGCCGGTCGGGAAAATGTTTTATTCCGCTCTCCCGGGATTGGGGCGACTTTTCTGATCACCCCTTCCTCAGCTAAAATCAGCCCATGCCGGTTTTGGTGGGGGAGCGGGTGCACATCAGGCCCCACCGGCGGGAAGAGCTGGCCAAACTGGTCAAGCTCAGAAACCGGGGGGTCAACCAGTGGGGCTGGCGGCGCCGCTTCTACAGCCTGGAGGAGATTGAGGCCGAGTTTGAGCGAAACGGCCTCATTGACCCGGAGCGCCATGTGGTCCTGGCCATCGTGGACAAGAACACCCAGGACTACCTAGGGGCGGTGGAGTACTTCAACATCAACTGGTTTGACGCCACCGTCTCCCTCTCCATGTACCTGCTGGGGGAGGACCGGCTGGGCAAGGGGATCGGCAGCGAGGCCACCCGGCTCATCGTCTCCCACCTGATGGGCGACTTCCCCTTCGTGCGCATTGAGGCGGAGACCACCCCCGACAACCAGGCCGCCCGGCGGGTGCTGGAGAAGAACGGCTTCAAGCTGGAGGGGACCAAGCGGATGGCCGCCTGGGCAGAGGGCAGGTGGTGTGATCTTTGCCTCTACGCCCTCACCCGCCCCGACTGGGAGAGGCTGCGGGAGGGCGAGGAGTAGCTATCTTTCTAGCCCATTTCCCTGATCTGATGGTGGTGTGACAAGCGGTGGCTCTCCCCTGAGCAGGTCGAGGATCTCCCGGTGCTCGCGGGAGAGGCGCTCCAGGTGGAGGGTGAGAAGCTCTGCCACCAGCCGGTCATCGCTCTCAAGCTTTTTCTGCAGGAAGCTCTGGTAGCGGGCCTCAAGCTCTCCCCGCTGGCGCTGGCGCAGGGTGAGGGTACGGGCCAGGGCGAAACTGAGCGGGATGAGCAGTGCCTCCACCGCCGCAATCAGTCTGAGCAGCTCAGCTTCGCTCAAGGGGGATCAGCCCTGCTCTGGCGCCCCAGATGGAGGGCCGGCCGGGTCGGTCACTTTGCTCAGCCGCTCGGGCTGGCTCATTAGCACCGTCTCAATGAGCAGGTTTAGGAGCACGGTGCTGATCTCGCCGGGGTAGAGCCGGCGGAAGCGGCGCTGGACCTCCCGTCGGGCCACCTCGCCGCTGAGGCCCTCCTGTTCAACCTCCCTCACCAGTTTGGAGAGAAGCAATGCCTCGCGCCAGAAGAGCTCGGTGAGCAGCGAGAGGCTGAACCTTATGAGATGCCTGGAAAGCTTGCCCAAAAGACTCACTTCAAATCACCTCCTCGGTTGATGTCAGATCTGCCCATGACCTCAGGCGGAAAGCTCCAGCCAGGGCAGGTCTCCCCCTGCCGCCCCCGGCGAGAGGCTCAGGCTCTGGGGCAGGGGCTGGCCTGAGGGGTGGGCCTGGATGAGGTGGGCGAGGGCGGCCACTCCACCGGCCAGGGAGTAGGTGTGAAAGGAGGCAGCAAGGGGGGCGAGCAGGCGGAAGGCCAGGTAGATCGCCCCCTGGGAAAGCTCCGGTGCGCCAGTCAGGGGGAACCGGTAGGTATCCCCGCCCTCAGCCTGGGCTGTGCTGCCGTCAAGGCTGAGGCTGGCCAGAAGGTCGGCCTGGCTGGCTCCCCGGGGCAGGTAGAGGCCCACTTCGGAAAACTCCACCGCTGGCGGCGCCTGGTCCAGGGCTAGGCGGATGGCGCGGGGAATGAGGCGGCCGGGGAGGTGGAGCAGGGCGAGGTAGAGCTGGTCGGTGATGAGGGGAGCGGTGCCGCTGGGCAGGGGAGTTGCGGCAAGGTAGATGACGGGGGCGGTGAGGGTGACGGTGCCGCCGCCGGCGGAAACCGCGATGCCTCCCTGGCCCTCCATGGTCACCCTGCCGCTGGCCTCGCCGCCGGCAAGATCTGAGATCACCCTCACCCCGTCCAGGCCCAGGCCGCCGGTGTTCTCCGGTGGAGCGGGGCCGGCCCCCGGCTGAGCCACCCTCACTCCCGCCTGCACCTGCCGGCGGGAAAGAAACCTCTTAAGCTCCTCCATCACGGGTCAAACCCCTCCACCGTGGTGAGCCTTCCCTCCACCTCGGTCTGCCAGGCGCGGTGGACCACCGCGGTGACCAGCACCAGGTAGTCCTTCCCACTTATGGGATGGGTGATCTGGACCGTCATCCCCGGCCTCACCACCGGGTCAAAGGCAAAGCTTGCCCTCACCCTCACCCTGGGCATGGTGGAGCTGTCCCGAAGGCTTGCCGCCCGGGCCACCGCCGCCGCACTGCCCAGCTCGGTTCCACGATCCTCCACCTTGACCAGCGGGCCCACCAGGCTAAGGCGTCCTAGGGTGCTCGGTGCGTAGCCGGGGGCGCTGGGGTCGCTGGGCTGGAGGGTGGCCACCGCCTCCTTGTGGCCGTCGGGGATAACCGTAAGCTCCCCCAGCCCCAGGGCCAGGCTGTCCTCCCCCGGACTGTCAA
>JALSIF010000310.1 GCA_026981635.1 bacterium
TATCATCAAGCTGAAGTGCCGGAGCGGCTGTCAGGGGAGGTTGCCAGACAGCTCCTGGACTTGGCTGAGAGCCAGACCGGGAGCGAACAGCCAGCGGTGATCTCCAAATACCTGGTTGGCCTGCCCGGCAAGCGGCTGGGGCAGGCGGAGCTGGAGAGATTGCTGGACGAGGAGCCCCTGGCCGGCCTGGCACTGCTGGAAAGGCTCCAGCCAGAGGGTCTGTTTACTCCGCCCACCGAGGAGGAGCTGATCCTGCAGACCATCGCCCGACTGGCCAAGCCCAACCCGCCGGTGCTCTTCCTGACTCCATTGGGTAGCCGGGCGGCGGAACTGGCCGAGGAGCTTTGGGCCAAGGGGGCGCTCACCGTGGGTGATGACTCGGTTGGTGGACTGGTCCGGCTACTTCAGCTCCTGGTCATCCATGCAGTGCGCATCTGCAACCAGCCCCGCTCCGACCCCCAGAGCTTCCGTGAGTTTCAGGACCGCTATCGCTTTGGCTGGGTGCTGGTGAGCCGGGAGCTTAGCCCGCTGGAAAGTTTTGCCCTGGAGCAGATGGCCGGCCTGGGGATAAGAATCCTCAGCCTGAGACGCCTCCCTCTATCCCCCTCCCTCTACACCCGAGGTAGGGGTGAGACTCTGATAAGAACACTGGACACCTGGATTGAGTCTCGTGCTCCCTACCGCAACTTTGATTTTGAGCGCGATCTAACCACCGGCTATGAGCGCTGGCTGGCCAGGAACCCGGGAAGTTTCCTGCTGGTGAGGAATCAGGGGGGGATTGACGGAGTAGAGACCCGCGGGGTAGGGGCAAGGGCCCTGGGCATCGTGATTGACCTGCCCGAGCGGGATATCACCCTGGAAATCACCGACTACCTGGAAGAGCTGCTTACCCGGCTGGTGGGCAAGCGGTTCTTCGGTCCCGCAGGGGAGGTAAGTCTTGCCGAACATCGGGTTGACCCGGAGGAGGTGGGGCGGGCCATCTATGACTTTCTGAAGTCCCACTTCCACCTGGGCAAGGTGGGAGTGAGCGTGGTCTATGACCAGCACCGCCTGGAACAGATCCAGTCGCTGGTCTACTCCTTCCGCCTGCGGCGCCGGGACGAGCTCAGGCGTCGCTCGGAGCTTGAGTCTCCCTTCTTCGTTTCCCTCAAGCACTCCCACATCACCCCCGACTACCTGGGCATAGCCACCGCCTCACACCCCCCCATGCATGGCGAGCGCTACAGCGAGATCATGACCCGAGCCCTGCTTACCCCCGACCCCACCTACCTGCCCATCAAGAAGGGCCCCCTGCTTGATCCCCACACCAGGGAGTTTGCTGGGGTAAACAAGCTCTTCAAGCTGCTTACCGATGGGCGAGTTCGCCGGGTCCAGCTCCACTCAGTGGAGGAGTTTCCCCTCCCCTCCTCCCTCTGCTTTGACAACGCCGCCTTGAGGCTCCCCGACGGCAGGGGGATTGTTCTGGTGGACAGGGACTATCAGGGCAACGTCCCCGGCCTGGGCAGGATGGAACAGATCGTTGCCCAGATGGTGGGGAGGCAGGTGGCGGGGAGGCTGGGCTTTGCCGACGACTACCTCTCCTCGGACAACTTCCTTCGCGGTAGCGGGGGCTGGAAACGGGTGGTCTGGCTCACCAGCCGAGTAAAGGAGAAGGCAGGCCAGCGGGGAATAGAGCTTGACCTGCCCACCGAGCAGCGTACCGTTTCCCTGACTGGGATTCCCTCCCGGGGCTGAGGACTGATAGAATCGCCTCCAATGAGCCACCACGAGACCATAGGCGGCTTCCTCAACAAGCGGGGCTACCCCCACCGGGTGCGGGAGCTGGAGGAGGGACTGATCCTCTATGAGGTGGCCTTTGAGGAAGAGATTGATGGCGAGCCCGACTTTCTTATCCTGGTGGACGAGCAGGCCGCCCCCCCTTCTGGCAAGTTCATCCTTCCCCTCACCGAGCGGGTTAGCGACGAGCTAAACCGCGAGCTTTTGATGGCCAACCTGGAACTGGAGGTGGGCTCCTTCGCCCTCAGTGAGGACCCCTCCGGCTATGTGGCTACGGCAGGTTTTCTGCTAGAGGGACTAGGCGAGAAGGAGCTAGAGCGCTGCCTGGATGGGACGGTGAGCGCTGCGCTGCTCTTCTTTGAGCAGTTTGGCGACCTGGAGGGGGACAGCAAAAGTTAGGTCAACTGCCAAGCCTTACCCAAGGAGGAGGAAACCATGGAGTATGCCCGCCACGGAGACCTGATTGCGGTCCACCTCAAACCTGGTGAGCGGGTGATGGAGAAGTTCAAGCAGCTTGCCGAGGAGGCCGGGATTCGGGCCGGCTTCATCCTCGGCGGGATCGGCATGCTGAAGGAGATTGAGCTGGGCTACTTTGTGGGAGAGGGGAAATATGCGACCAAGACCTTCAGTGGTCCCCACGAGCTATTGGTCCTGCACGGTAACCTGAGCCGCTACCAGGACTCCCCCCTGCCCCACATCCATGCCATCTTTGGAAAGGAAGACTACTCCACCTTCGGCGGTCACCTGGTGGATGCGGTGGTGGAAATCACCCTGGAAGTCTCCATCCTTGACCTCACCGGGTCGGTCTCCATGGTGCGCCACCTGGACGAGCGCTTCAAGCTTCCCGAGCTCTGGGTGGGGATAAGGGACTAGGTAGAAGAAATCCCAGGACAACTCCTGGCCTTTGCCCGACTAAACGGGTGGCAGTTCGGCGGTGAGCCTCAGCTTCTCGTCAGCCTGCTTGGGATCGTCCACCACGTGGGCCTCCACCGGGAAGGTGAGCTCTTGGTGGGCGCAGCTTGCCGGCCCCGGGTTGGAACCGTTCTTGCAGTAGTAAACGTCCACCTTGACCACAAACTTGCAGCTGCGGCCCGGCTCAGGGAGGCAGGTGGGGATTACCGAGACCATGGAGACGTCGTGGATGTGGTGGTAGGGCACCTCCAGCACCTGGCGACTGAAGTTCACCCCCGGCTCCTCAGAGTAGAAGGTGACCTTTAAGGGGACATCCCGGTAGAAGTGGTAGCCGGGGGGTAGTTTCAGGTCAAGCTGGAGGTTGATGCTGCGGCCCTCAAAAAGGTTGACGCTCACCCGCTCAAAGCGCTGGCCCGGCTTCTCCGAGACCTCGTCCTGGCGGGGATAGCTTCCCGAGACGACCGGTGAAGAATGGGGAAGAATGCGACCTATTCCTTTCACGGTAAGGGAGGACACCTCCTTGCGCTCAAGGTCAAGCAAGCGGATCCGGTGGTTGTTGGTGTCGGCCACCAGAAGCTTTCCGCCCAGCCAGGCAAGCCCGCTGGGCTCAAAGAATCTGGCTCTCTCGAACCCTCCATCAAGCTCACCAATACTACCACTCCCGGCGAGGCTAATAACCTTACCCGTGGCCGGGTCAATCCGTTTAATTTTCTGGTTGAAGGTGTCAGCAAGGTAGAGCACCCCCTCCCCCGCCACGATCCCCAGGGGGTGGGTGAAGCGGGCCTCGTTTCCCACCCCGTCCCGGTCGCCATACTCCTGGTAGTATCCCCCCGCCAGGGTGGTTACCCTGCCGCTGGCAAGGTCAATCTTCCTTACCGCGTTGACCTCACTGTCGGCAACGTAAAGGGCACCGTCCAGGTAGGTGATGCCTGAGGGCTGGGCGAACTCGGCAAAGCGGCGCTCGCCGTCCACCCTCCCCTCCAGGGAGCTTCCCGCGTAGTGCTCCAGGCGGTTGGTGGAAAGATTCAGTCGCCAGATGGTGTGGTTTCCCGCCATGGCGATGTAGAGGAAACGGCCCTGAGGCTGATCCACCAGCACCAGATCCCAGGGAGAGGTTATTTCCACCTTGAGGGGATCATCCCCTCCCCTGCCCGGCCCCATAAGCTGGCGGCCCGTCCCCGCCACCGTCTCTACCACCCGGCGGCGAAGATCGGCCCGGCGGATGAGGTGGTTGCCGGTGTCTGCGATGTAGAGCTGGTCCTCCTCCGGGTCGTAGGCTAGCCCCTGGGGGCGGTTGAAGCTTGCCTCGGCGAACTTCCCGTCCTCCCTGCCAACTTGACCTGAGCCGATCACCGCAAGGGCGTTTCCTGCAAGGTCGGTGACCACAATCCGGTTGTGGCCGCTGTCGCTGATAAAGATGCGCCCTCCTCTCTGGTCCACCTCAACCTTGCCAGGGTAAGCAAGCTCCTCCACCTTCCTTCCCAGGGCCAGGCTCTCAAGCGGGAGGGGCGAGTCGGCAAGCAGTCCCTGCTCCCCAAAGTAGTTCAGTCCCTCCTCAATGAGGGCCTCTATCTCGTCGTAGTTGCCCTCCCCCAGCCAGACCTTGATGACCTTGCCGTCAGGGGAGATGAGTACTGCGGTGGGCCAGGCGCGGATGTGGTAGGCCCGCCAGATGGCAAAGCGGCTGTCCACCGCCACCGGGTGTCTAATTCCCATCCGGCGCACCGCCTCCTCCACCACCTGGGGATCCTGCTCATAGTCAAAGGCGGGAGAGTGGACTCCAATGAAGACCACCGGCCGGCCGCTAAACCTCTCCTCTATTTTCTTCAGCCCTGCGATGAAGTGGTGGCAGTTGATGCAGCTAGAGGTCCAAAAGTCAAGCAGAACCATCCGTCCACGGAGCTCTCCGGCAAGACGGAGGGAGGCACCACCGGTGTTGAGCCAGGCTACAGCTCCCTCAAGTTCAGGTGCAATGATTGCCCTGGCCTCAAGCATCCTCCTGAGCT
This sequence comes from bacterium, assembly GCA_026981635.1. Lineage (GTDB taxonomy): Bacteria > 4484-113 > 4484-113 > JALSIF01 > JALSIF01 > JALSIF01. The sequence continues at coordinate 4,695 of JALSIF010000310.1, forward strand.
CTGCCCTCACCCTGGGCTTGTCAAACAAACTCTCCCCCTCCTTTGATCCCCCGATCTGAGGGCCAACCCGCAGAAAGCCCCAGTTTAGTCCCACCACCAGCAATACCCCGAACACCACCAGATAGGCCAGCAGCTGGCTCAACAGGGGCTCCCGTACCGCTTGGGGAGGATGCTCAGGCCGGACCAGATTGGGGTCTTTGGTGTAGTACTCCTCGGGCTGGGGACTGCCCCCCCGGATCTCGGTGAACTCCAGCGGGTCCCGGGGAGGTGGCGGGGGAGGAGACTGGGGCTTCATTACATTAGGGGCCCATTTCCAGACCTGGACTGGTGCGGAGAGGGGGACTCGAACCCCCACGCCCTTATCGGGCACAAGGCCCTCAACCTTGCGCGTCTACCAATTCCGCCATCTCCGCACGGTCAGGGTTGATTCTAGCGCTCCCGCCGGTGCCGTCAACAGTCTCCGCCAGACCCAGCGGGACAAGATTTACTACCCCCGGCAGGGAAAAAGCTTGCTAGCTTGGGGCAAAGGTGTTAAAACTTTGTGGGCAGGTGTTAGCAACCTGTTGGCACGAGGGGGTGTCGGTGATGGCAGGCAGGCTGAGAAATGGGCTTGGCAGACTGTTTTCGGCTCTCCTACTTGCTTGGTTGTGGATGGCGGGGGCGGCGACGGCCGGCCCATGGACATCCCCCGGTCGAGCGGTGGCGGGAGGCAGACCAGGAGTTGTAGCAACCATAGAACAGATCCGCTTCGGACGCCACCCCAACTTCCACCGCACGGTGCTTGACCTGGTGGCCGGCAAGGCGGGAGAGACCCACAGCTATCTAGGCCTCCACCCTCGCTACTCCATTGAGTATCGCGACTTTCCCAGCCGGCTAAACATCTACTTTGAGGATGTCTACGTGGAGCCTACCACCAAGGTGATGAGTAAGCACCAACTACCCTTTGAGCTCATTTCCGACCGCACTGGCAAGGTGGTGAAGCTGACTCTCTTTCTGCCCGGACCCTCCGAGTTTCGGGTGATTGAGGTTGACGACCCGGCCAAGCTAGCCATTGATATCAGGCCGGTGAGCAACCCTTCCCCAAAAAAGAGGGTCTATGCCATCCAGGTCTATGGCTTTGCCAGTCTGGACGATGCCCTCAGGGTGCTAAGTTCAGGCCAGCTTGACCGCAGGATGTTTGACCTCTTTGTGGTTGAGGGTACCCCTCTCATTGAGGCGGCCCTGACCGACTACCAGCTAGCCAGCCGTCTGGCCCTGGAAATTGAGGATGAGCTGCCGGGGGTAAAGGTGGTTGTAAGCGAGCGCAAGGCGGACAGCCTGCCGGTCATCTGAGCCGAGGGGAGACTAATATTTCACCAGGATGAGTGACCAGACCCTAGGGGTCCTGATCATGTCCCTCAGCCTCGTGGTGCTGATGATCATCTACTACCGGAGTAAGGTGCGGATGGCTGGCCGGATTGAGCGCTTCATCCGCGAGACCGAGATGCTCTCCCAACAGGGGAAGCGGGTAAGCGGAAAGCTTAGCCAGGAGCAGCGCCTGAGGAGACTCGCGCGGGGAAGACTTATCGGGGTAGACCGGGGCTACCTCACCGAGCGGGAAAGAAGACTTCTTCGTCAGCTTGATAGGGGGGGCCATGGCTAGGCCGGACAAGCGAGGAAAGAGAAGATTCAGCACCCGAGGCAGAGGAAGGCGGCTGGGTTGGCCCCGGGTGGTGGGAGAGCTGTTTCTCATCTTGCTTCTCAGCTTGCTTCTCCTCTTCACCTTGGGGGTGGGGGGGATAACCTACATGCTCGGCTTTCGCATCCTGCCCAAGATAAACACGGTCAGCTTTGACGAGCTCACCGCCCGCATCGCCACCTATCAGCGCTACTTTGACTCCCTGGCCGAGCGGGGAGCGGAGGTGATCTACGCACCCCCCTATCAGGTTGAGGGAGTGCGCTACTTCTCCTGGACGGTGCGGGAACCGGGCAAACAGGGGGCAGTGATCTACAACTGGAAGTATGAGCTGGAGACGGAGGAGTTCACCGCCCTCACCAAAGAGGCCTATCATCTGGACCAAAGGCTGGGCTTTCGCTCCAAGCCAGGCTTTAGCGAGGGAGAACGGGAAGCGGTGGCCGAGGCCAAGGGAGAGGGTGAATAATCACCTCCCCGGTCGGGTCTGTTAGATTGGTGAAGTGACCCCCACACCCAGACAGGCAAGGCTTCCGCCCATGGTGCAGACAGGGCTGATGGTGCTGCTTGTGGCCCTAGCCTCACTCCTCTCCTTTTCCTCCTGTGGAGAAGAGGAGGAGGGGGCCAAGCTGACCAGCTCCCTCACCCTAAACTTTCCCGACTATCCCGATGATGCTCCCCTGCCCGACCCCACCTCCCTTGACCCGGCCAAGGCGCTGACAGTAGAAGGGATCAGGATCTGGGCGGTGGGGCCGGACGACCTTCCCGACCTGGGCCTGCGCCAGGCGATGAAGGCCACCCTCACCGAGCTAGACTACGATCGCCTCTCCCTGGAGATCCGGGTGGAGGACGCCCCCGACACTGCCTGGGCGCTGCTCTACATCAGCTACGACCCCCTCCAACTGTCGGTGAATCGGGTGGAGCCGGGAAGCTTCATCGGCAAGCGGGCAGAGGTGCTTGACCTAATTGATACCCGCCGCCCGGGGCTGCTAGCGGTGGGCATTGCCCGCATCCGACCCGGAGAGACCGGGGTGGTGAGGGGAAGCGGGCTGGTGGCTCAAGTGGTCTTTGACCGGGTGGAGCGAAGCAAGCCACCGCCCCTCCGGGTGAGTTATCCTCCCGGGCTGCTTCCCCGGGTGGAGGAACTCTCTACCCGCGACCGGGGCGACGGCAGCGTGGAGATCACCTTTCGGGAAAGCTTTCCCGCCGATTTCAACAACAACGGCCTAGCCTCCCTGGGGGACCTGCCCTTCCTTGCTGCCTACTACGGTGAGCGGCTTGACAGCAAGCACTCCTCCGCGGTCCAGTTCATGGACGTAAACGGAGATGGGGTGCTGGGGGAGGAGGAGCTCAGGGCACTGTGGGAATCCCTCTACCTCAGGGTTGATGGCTATGCCATCTACCAGCAGGGAGAATCAGCCCCCCTGCCCCCACCTGCCGGGGTCACCCCTGCCGACCTCACCATCACCCTGCCCCGCCCCCGCCACGGTCTTTCTCCCCTCAAACGGCCCCCCTACCCCT
>JALSIF010000311.1 GCA_026981635.1 bacterium
CCGAGGGACTGGGCTACTTTCTTGCTCAGCGGGTGGCCGACCTGTTCCTCTTTCTCCAGCCCGGTCGGCGGCGGGTAATTGAGCGTAATCTCCTCCTCTGCTTTGGTGATGAGCTCTCCCCCGCCCGCCGCCGCCAGATCGCCTACCGCTCCGCCCGCCACCTTGCCCTCACTGCCATGGAGGTGCTCTACCTGCTCTACTCCCCCCCCAGCAAGGTAGGCCAGATGGTGGTGGAACAGGAGGGGGTGGAAGAGCTCAAGGCGGCCTATGGGCAGGGCAGAGGCATCGTGGGCCTGGGTATGCACTACGGCAACTGGGAAGTTTCCGGGGCATATACCGTCTCCCAGGGTATCCGGCTGGTGGCGGTGGGACGCGAACAGCGAGACGAGTTCTTCACCGGACTCATCTTTCCCCTGCGGGAGAAGCTGGGGATTGAAAATGTAATGCGGGGCAGGCGCTTCAGCTCCAAGCTGGTCAGGGCACTGAGGGAAGGGGCAATGCTTGGCCTGCTGGCCGACCAGAACGGAGGGGCAGACGGCATCTTTGTTCCCTTCTTCGGCCGGCCCGCCTCTACCGTCAGCGGTCCCGCCGTCCTCCACCTCAAGTTTGGCAGCCCCCTTTTCCTCTGCGTGGCGAGGAGACTGGCTCCAGGCCGCTTCCGCTTCATTGCACGGCCGGTCAGGGTTGGGGGACTGGAGGGGCTGTCTCGTGAGGAGCAGGTGAGGAGGGTTACCGAGATCATCAACCGGGCCTATGAGGAGGTAATCCGCCAGGACCCCGAGCAGTGGGTATGGCTCCACCGCCGCTTCAAAACTCAGCCGGAAGGAGCTCCCGACCCCTACGCCGACCTCTAGGCCGAACCGCGCGGGCCATCGCTCGTCGGTAGAATGGTCAGGATGAACCGCCCTCTGACAGCAATCGCCCTCGCCCTTATGGCCCTGTTCGTCCCCTGGCTCTTTTCCTCCTGTGCCAACGACATCAGTGTCCGCCAGGGCCAGGGAGGGAGCGCCCAGAACCTGATTGAGCTCACCATGCTCCTTGACGGGGCGATTGACAATGAGACCTGGTACTACTTCGCCTTCAAGTTTGACGACGACCCCACCCTGGCCGAGGCTGAGCAGCCCCAGGCAGAGATCACCGGCAGCGAGGCGGCTAAAAACTGGGACGCCTACGTTTTCTTCCACACCGACGATCTGACCAACCTCTCAGCTACCAACCTGAAGTTTCGCAAGCGCTCCCCCGGCGAGCCTACCTCGGGCGAAAATGCCTGGTACAAGAAGCCTCCCCTGCTAGGTGCCCAGTCCCCCTTCCTGCTGGAGGGGCAGGAGGCTCAGCTTGCGGTGGGAAACTTTTACATCACCATCTACATCCGTACCGCCGGCCTTACCGCTCCCGGCTCCGACCGCATCCTGGAGGGATTCTGGGTGCAGATGTTTACCGCCAACGCCCCCATTGACCAGGCCGATGATCCCAACCGGGAGGAACCGGCGGCAGTTCTTCACGCCCTCAGCCGGGCGGTGTTTGTGCGCAATATAAAGGGGGTAGCGGTCACCAACCAGAGCGAAGGTGGGGTGATCGCCGAGGCTCCCCAGGCCCTCAAGAAGGCGGCCAAGCTGGTTGACTGGCGGGCGCGCACCTTTGACCGCACCGCCCTGCCCAATGTCCTTCGCATCAGCTGGCGGGTGCGGGACGGGAGATTTGACCCCACCCACTTCTACTTTATGGTGATCAACTTCACCAACGCGCCCATAGACGATCGGGAGGACCTGCGTCCCTTCCACGACATCTCCTCCGAGGACAGCCGGGGCAAGAACTGGGATCTTTACATCCTCTACACCGAGGCCAGCGGCTCGCCCCAGTTTCTCTTCCTCAAGCGGGGTCCCAACGACGCCCTGACCGGAACCCAGCGATGGACCAACAGCCCGCCCCAGAACATCTCTGGACTGGGCTCGGTGCTCAAGAGCTTTAATGCCTCAAACGGTGAGGTCCGCCTGGTCTTTGACCCCCGTGCCATCACCAACGTTTTCGGCCAACACCCGCCCTGGATCATGGTTGACTTCATCACCGCCGATGCGGGCATAGATGACCTCAACAATCCCCCCCCGCGGTTGGGGCGGGTGTTTGACTGGCTGGAGCGGCCGCTGGTGATTGACCTCTTCCAGGACCAGCTGCGCATTGATGAGGCGCTGCTTAGACTGGAGCAGACCGATCCCCAGGGCACCCCGCCGGCGGCCGATGACATCTCCGACTGGGAAGTGGAGCAGCTGTTTGAATGAGGCTCCTAAACCGCATCGCCAACCTGATCGGCTGGACGGTTATCCTGCTGGTTCTGCTTGCCGCCCTCTTCTGGTGGAAGGGAGTGCCTTATGCAAAGGATCGCATCAAGTCGGTCCTGCGCACCCGCTTTGCCCTCTCTCCTTCTGCCGACATTGAGGTGGAGTTCCTGGATCCGAAGGCGGTTATAGAGGGACGCATTGAATCCCTTTCCATCCGCAGCCCGGAGGCGCTGGTGGGCTCCATCCCGGTGGTGGAGTTTGAGCTTTCCGCTGATGGGCTTGACTTTGACCCCCTTTCCACCCTGGTGCTGGGCGATCCCAAGCTGGGGGAGATTGAGCGGGGGGAGGTTAGCTTTGCGGTAAGAGAGGAGAGCTTGGAGAAGGTTTGGCGTGAGCGGGCCAGGCGGCTTAGCATCACCGACCTCGCTATGCGCATAAGCCCTGGGCAGGTAAAGGTGTTTGCCAAGGTGGACCTTCTTTTGATCAAGGTTCCGGCCAGCGTCTATGGAACCTTTGTGGCCGAGGGGAGCCGGGTGCGCTTTAGGGAAGCCACCCGGGAGGTAGGGGAGGACCAGGGTGCCGAGGCGGGAAAGCTCATTGACCGCCTGGTGGGAAAGCTGGCCCCGGCCATTGATCTTAGTGGGCTGGGCAGGGGATTCATGGTTGATGAGGTGAGGCTTGAGGAGGGCATGATCGCCGTTCGGGGAAGTGCCGGCTGATCCTTTCTGTCACCCGCCGCCGACTGCTAAGCTCAGGGGGCTATGGGACGGGGAGAGCTAAGCGGATTTGTGGCCGGACTGCTGGTCGGGGCGATGATTATGGTACTGGCCGGTGGGGCGGTGCCGGGGTCGGCCGAGGATCCGGTGGTTACCCGAAGCTTTCTGGAGGCAAGCTTCACCTGGCAGAGGGTCCCTCTGGTGGGCGGCGAGGTGGCGGTAGAGCTTCGCCCCGGCGGCGAGCTGGTGGTGGCGGAGGCGGGCGAGGACTTCACCCTCAAGATCACCCCCCAGGAGGGAAGCTTTCTGGAGCTGCCCGGCTTTGAGGAGCGGGACATCCGCCTCACGGGAGTGAGGCTCGGCCGCACCTACATGTGGCTGGGTGAGGAGCCCATCCGCATCACCTTCGCCGGCAAGGGGAGGGCCTACTTCAGACGGGGCAGGGTGGAGTAGGGCGGTGGCGCGCTACGGTCTAAGCCGCAGGAGCCTGCTTGCCATCTCGGCGGTGCTCATCCTCTTTAGCCTCATCATGGCCCTGCCGCTGCTGTGGCAGCGCTACTCCTTTGACCGCGCCAACCGCACCGTCTACCTGGTGGTGGACGGGGACGACCTGGGCTCCCTTGCCGCCTACTGGGGAGAGAAGAATGCCGCCTCCCTGGCCGATCCGGTGGAGGTGTGGGCGGTGGCGCTAAGCGAGCTATCTTTGGAAGATGCCCTGCGCCGGGGGCTTGCCCGCTGGGAAGGGGGGAGGCTGGTCGCCACCAGTCTACCCCTGGACAGTAAGCGGCAGGGCTGTCACCCCTGGGAGTGGGCCGACTTCTCTTCTGGCGGCGAGATCGGCTTCCAGAACACTCCCTGGGGCTTTGACCCCAGCCAGCGCTGGATGGTGGACGAGTTTCCCCACCTGCTCTGGAGAGTGCGCAACCACTTCACCCTGCGGGACCGCTGCCTGGGGCTGACCCTGGACCTCGCCACCCGCGGCGGGCTGGTCATCTTTGAGGGCACCCAGGTCTTGGGCTACCCCGACCAGCTTGACCAGGTGGCGGAAGAGATCGCCGCGCGAGGAAGCTACTTCGGAAAGGTTGAGTTTGGCCCCCAGGACGGGGATGCGGCTCTGGCGGCGAGGCTGGGTGAGCGGGCGCTGGTGGTCCACTCCATCTCCGACCCGGAGCTGGTCCACTATGGGGTGGAGGATGCGGTGGCCCGCTACGTGAGGGCGGTGCGCGAGCGGGGCGTCCGGGTGCTCTACCTCAACCTCTTTACGCCGGAGAACGCCACCCCCACCTCGGGCGGCCGGGGGCTGGGACCGAGCATGAAGCTGATTGATGAGCTGAGTCGCCGGCTCAGAGTAGAGGGCTACCGGCTGGCTTCGGCCAGCGAAAGGCTGGAGCTTCCCCTGGAGATGCTGGAGCTGGGCAGGGCCGACCGGGGCTGGCGGCTGGCCCTGGCCCTGCTTGCCCTGGGCTTTGGCTTCTGGATGCTGGAGCTCTCCCTGCCCCTAACCAGACCCTGGCGCCTCTACCTGGTCCTTGGGCTGGCCCTGCTTGTTCTCCTTGGCGGGACGGTCTCCTCTTATCTTGGCCGGGAGCTTTCCGGGCTCATCGTGGGGTTCAGTGCGCCCCTGATCGGGGTGCTGGTGGGGTTGGGAATGCTTACCCGCTCCCGCATCTCGCCCCTTTCCACTCTATACGCCTTCCTGGCGGCCAACCTGATCACCCTGGCGGGTGGGCTGGTGATCTATGCCCTCTTCTCCACCCCGGCCGGGGTGCTTCGCCAGGAGAGCCTGAGGGGCATCACCCTGCTTCTCCTGCTTCCCCTCCTGGTGCTGGCGGCAAACTTCTGGCGGCTTAGGGATTACGCCTCCACCAGGTCGGTCTATGAGCGAATTGAGAGGCTGCTTGCCGAGCGGGTGAGCTTTACCGATCTTGCTGTGATGGGCCTTCTTCTGGTTGGGGTTGCGGTGATGGTCATAAGAAGCGGCAACGAGGCAGCCGGGCTGGTCAGCCAGCTTGAGCTGGCCCTTCGGGAGAAGGTGGAGGCCCTGCTTGCGGTCAGGCCACGCACCAAGGAGCTCCTCGGCCAGCCGATGCTCTTTCTTGCCGCTGCCGCCCTGGCCGGCCGGCGTGAGACCCTGGCCTTCCTTGCCCTGATGGCCTTTGCAGTGGCCGAGGTCTCGGTGCTGAATACCTTCCTCCACAACCAGACCCCCATCCTGGTCTCCCTCATCCGGGTGGGGCTGGGGATGGCCTGGGGCCTGGTGGTGGGCCTCATCCTCTACTGGCTGGCAGACCTGGTGCTCAGAAGGCTCGGGCGGGGAGGCTAGCGGCGGTGCGCCTGCTTCTGGTGGGCTACTTTGGGGCGGGAAACCTGGGCGACGAGCTGATCCTTAAGGCGGCAGCAGGCTTTCTGCTGGAAAGGTTTCCTAAGGCAAAGCTGCTCTATATCAGCCGCGGTCAGGTTGACCCTCCCCATCCGAGCCTGAGGCCCCTCCACTTTCTGGACCTGGGCCGCATCGCCTACTGGGCGGCCAAGGCAACTGCGGCCATCTTTCCCGGCGGGAGCGTCCTGCAAAACAGGACCAGCCTGAGGAGTCTCTTCTACTATCGGACAGTGGCGGGCTTGCTCAGGCGTTTCGGCACCCCCTACTTCATGCTGGGGCAGGGGATCGGTCCCCTCGTCGGCAGGGTTGCCCAGGGCTATGCGCGGGAGGTGCTTAGTGGGGCAGAGTGGATTTCGGCCCGCGATCAAGAAGCCTTCATTGAGATGGCAAACCTTCTCGGGCCCAACCGCAAGCTTCACTTGGGAGCGGACACGGCTCTACTTACCCCTCCGCAGGAGCCAGCTCAGGTGGAGAGGGAGCAGGCTCGCAGGCTGGTAGTGGTTCCTCGTGCCTGGCTGGACCTGGAAGGGCTGGCTGGGGCCCTGGGTCGAATTGAGAGGGCGCAGTTTGAGGAGGCGGTGGTGGCCTACTTTGAACCTGGCGAGGAGGAGCTGGCGGCGAGGGTGGCAGAGCTGATTTCACCCCTCACCAGCGGGATCAGGGTAGTTGCCCCCTCCGTTGATCACCCCACCATGCCATTCCTAGGAAGCTCACTGGTCATAAGCTGTCGCTACCACGGGGTGCTGCTTTCCGCCTTGGCGGGAGTGCCCGCCATCGCCCTGGGCAGGGACCCCAAGCTGATTGCCCTGTCCGGCTCCTTGGCTCTCCCTTTGGCCGAGCGGCCAGAACAGCTCCCTCAGCTTATTGAACCCATTCTGGAAGAGGGCAGGGGAGGGAAGCTTCAGGCCGCCCTCCACCGCCTGCGCCAGCGAGCCCAGGTGGCCTGGGAGGAGCTCGCCCGGCGGCTTAGCGCGGTAGCCGGCTGATATAATCAGACCCAACTTAGCCCGCCCCGGTGACCAGCAGGGGGCAGGCGAAGGGGCAGGGTTTAAGTATGGATCACTCCAAGGGCCGACTTCCCCGCCACATCGCCATCATCATGGACGGCAACGGCCGCTGGGGCCTTCGCCACGGAAAATCTCGCATTGAGGGCCACCGCCAGGCGGTTAATGCCATTGAGCGGGTGGTGGACCGGGTGCTGGAGCTGGGCATTCCCTACCTAACCCTCTACTGCTTCTCGGAGGACAACCTGAACCGGCCCCTGGACGAGGTAAGCCAGCTCTTCTCCCTCTTTGAGGAGGTGCTGAGCACCAAGGTGGACAAGCTGCGGGAGCAGGGGGTCAGGCTGGTGGTGTCGGGCAAGCTATACAGCTTGGCCCCGGAGCTGGCCGAGCTTTTCCGCTCCGCCGAGGAGGCCACCAAGGAGGGCAATCGTCTCACCCTGGTGCTGGCGGTGATGTACTCGGGCAGGGAGGAGATCGTAGAGGCGGCCCGTCGCCTGGCCACTCGCTGCATGCTGGGAGAGATAGAGCCCGAGGAGATCAACCGCGAGCTGTTTGCCCGCCACCTCTACCATCCCGAGATCCCTGACCCCGACCTGCTCATCCGCTCTTCGGGAGAAAAGCGCCTGTCCGACTTTCTCCTCTGGCAGCTTGCCTACACCGAGCTAATCTTCACTGACACCCTGTGGCCCGACTTTGACCGGAAAGAGATTGATGCGGCCATTGAGGAGTACCGGGCTAGGGAGCGGCGCTTCGGTCGGGTGGTTGCCGAGTCCAAGTGATCATAAGGATCGTAAGCGGCATCGTCCTCGGGGTGGGAGTGGCTCTGATCTTCACCCTCCATCCGCTGGCGGCGGCGGCACTCATCTGGCTGGGCATAAGCCTGGGGCTGGCCGAGGTGCGCCACCTCTTGGGGGAGAGCTGGCAGACGCCGGGCTATCTGGTTCAGGTGCTCCTGCTTGCCTTGGTGGTCTACACCTTCGTGGCTGGCGGACCCGCCGGTACTCCTCTGACCGCCGGATGGCTGGCTTTCCTGGCCGGGGTCTTTTTGCTCGTTCCCCTGGGGGAGAAGATGCTTGCTGGCCCAGTTGAGCCCGGGGCGGCCTTAAGGGGCTATGTGGGCTCTGTCTTCGGGGTGGCGGCGCTGATTCTGGCCACCTCCACCGCCCTGCTGGTGAGCCCTGGCCTCTTCCCCTGGGCCCTGCCCGGTGCCCTGGCCGTATGTTGGGCGGGAGACGCCGGTGGCCTGTTTGCCGGCAGCCTCCTGGGCAGGGAGAAGCTTGCCCCCGCCCTCAGCCCCAAGAAGACCCGGGAAGGGGCGGTG
>JALSIF010000312.1 GCA_026981635.1 bacterium
CCGGGGGACGCGGGGGAAGGCGGCGGCTGGTGGAGGTCCAGGTTCCCTTTATCGCAGGCGGATGCCCATCTGGGTGGGGGCAAGGGGGATCGAGTCGGTAGCGGCGGGCGATGGAGTGATCAAGGTGGTGATTGGCCGGGCGGAGAGCCCGGTGGGGAACCCAGTGGGCTATCGCCTCTACTACGCCGACCATCCCTTTGAGGAGCTGAACGGCATTTCCTACCTGGAGGTGGAGCGGCCGGTGATCTACCTGGGCAGGGACCCCGAGCTTCCCCTGGTCAACGGCCGAACCTACTATCTGCTGGTGGTGGCCTACGACAAGCGCTTTCCCGAGCGGATGACCACCAACCGTGAGCTCACTACCGCCACCCCCAGCGACCGGGTGGAGACCGACCTGGACCCACCCCGCTTTGAGGGCAGCAGCGTGGTGGAGGTGGTTGCCGGCCGGGGGGCGGTGAGACTTGAACCGGGCAACGCAGTGGACGAGGGTAGCGGGGTGGGCAAGTTCAGGGTCTACTTCCAGCCGGGGGAGAAACTGGTTCCCCTTACTGCCCAGGTGATGGAGTTTGACCCTGACGAGCCTATCATTGTTGACCACCTTACCAACGGCCAGACCTACACCTTCCTGCTTACCGCCCTGGACAGGGCAAGCCCGCCCAACGAGAGCACCAACCGGGATACGGTGAGTGCAACCCCTAGCCTCAAGCTTCCCCCCCTTACCCCTCCCCGCTGGCTCAACCCCCTGCTGAGTGGGACACGGGCAATGGCACCATTGGATGGGGGCATCACAGTATGGGCCTACCCGGGCAGACCGGCCGAGCTTGCGGCTGAGGGCAGGGTTGACTACCTGCTGGAATACCGCCGGGAGGGTGACGAAAGGTGGGAGAGGCTGGTATTCCCCACCCCCGACCGGCTCACGCTGAGGGGAAAGGGGGGAGACGTGTTTGAGCTGAGGCTGCGCCTGCGCGATCGCTATGGCAACCTGAGTGCCCCCGTGCACCTCGGCCGCATCAAGCTCAGGGAAAAGGTGCCAAGGCTTGTGGCCTACTCCTTCCCTGACGGTTCCGAGCTTAGGATTTCGCCGGGCGATCGGGTGGGGGAAGTAAAGCTCAAGCTCCCTGAGCCCGAACCACCCCCCCTGCGACAGGGTGCCACCGCAGATGGCTTTGACTTGGTGGTCTATGCGCTTCCCGAGGGGAGCGCTCCACCACTGGTTGAGCCTCGGCTGTATCGTTTCTCAGCCAAGCAGTTGGCCAAGTTCACCGGCCAGGGTGAGATTAGCCTGAAGGTGGGCGGCCTCAGGCCGGGCAGGACCTACCGTTTCAAGGCCGAACTGATTAGCCTCTTTCCCAAGCTGTCTGCCAGTCTGCCCAGCGGAGAGCTGAGCGCTGCCTTTAAACTTCCCCTGCCGGTGGGAGAGGAGGGCTACCTGGAGGGCTTTTCCCCTCCCCCCCGACCATCGCAGGAGGATTAGGTGGAACTTAGGTTGACCCACGCTGAGTTCGGCTACCAGCCGGGGAGGCCGGTGCTGGTCAATTTGAGCCTGAGCGTTGAACCGGGAGATCCCTTCTTCGTCGCTGGCCAGGCGGGCAGTGGAAAGTCCACCCTAGCCAAGCTACTTACCGGGGCTCTCATACCCCAGCGGGGTGCGGTAAACCCCCGCCCGGAGGAACTCCGCCAGCGGAGCATCTTGCTTCCCCTGCTGGAGATTTCTCCCCAGCCCCTTACCCTGCTTGACTACGTTGAGTTCTTGGCCCGCCATCTCCTTACCCGACCAACCCGTCGGGGGTGGCGAAGGAAGCTATCGGACTTTCTAGATGGGTACGGAGTGACGGCCAACCGACCCACTACCACCCTGGGGGCAACCGAGCTCAGGCTGGGACTGCTTGCCTCCCTGATCTGGCTATCCCCACCGCTCCTGGTGGTGGACGACTTCCTCCGCCCCTTCCCTCCCCCACTGCGGGTGAGGGCGCTTGAACTTGTCCGGGAGGCATCCTCCCGGATGGCCATCGTACTTCTGGATACCTTCCCCGAGAGCGACCGCTTCGTGGAGGGGCTGAGGAGAGCTCAGCTAGCTGGTGGGACCATCCTCCCCTATCAGGTCCACCGGGGGATCGCCCTGGTGCTCTCGCTACTCCTGCGGGGAGGCTTTCCCGAACGGCCCAAGCTGCTGTTTAGGGGGTTGGAGGAGGTGGAACTGCTCAGCGCCGAGGCACCCCTTCTGGTGGTAAAGGTGCTCTCCCCACTGGGGCTAAGTTCCCTCTTTGGGCGCCTAACCGAGGAGGGCTATGAAGTGCGGGAGGTCTCCACCCTCCACGACGAGGCAGAGCTTGCTGGAGGGGGAACTTTCCAGATCAAACAAGGTCCTTCAGCCGGCTAGCCGGTCTGGGCTACCTCCTCCTCGGAGGCAGGGCTGTTCAAATACTCAATGGCGCTCTCCTGATCGGGAAAGATGCGCACATATTTGTCAATCTTGATCATCTTTAGAAGCTTCATTACCAGCTCGGAGGGACTGCAGATGGCCACCTTGCCGTCGTTGCCCTTGATACGCTTCATAAGTATCACCAGGTAGCCCAGGCCCGAGCTGTCAAAGAAGGTGACCTTCTCCAGGTCAATTAGCACCTTGTTGGCGCTGTCCAGGTCAAACTCTTCCACCTTCTCCCGGATGCTGGGAAGCTTTGAGATGACCACTTCGTCAAAGAAGCGGAGCACATAGACGTCGCCCCGCTGCTCACCGGTAACGTTCATTGCCATCGTCCCCCTCTGGCAGGGATTGTAGCATCAGTCCTCCCCCAACTCAGGTACCACTAGGCGTGGGCCCCGAGGAGTGTCCTCAATTCTAGCACCGGTCATCTGGATGAGGTCACGAATCTTATCGGCGGTAGCAAAATCTTTCTTAGCCCTGGCCTCCTCCCTGAGTTGAAGCAGCTTCCTCAGCACCCACACCTCGGGGGGCTTTTCGGTCCTGGCCAGCGAGGTCCTTCCAACCGAGGCGAACTGGAGAACCAGCTTGGGATGGAGATCAAGCCTTGCGCGCTCAATACCGATGAGGTAGAGCAGCTCACTTAGCCGACGGTAAAAGTAGAGGGCAACCTTGGGCTGCTCGGTCCACTGAGCCTCCCGGGCGTTCACGGCGGAGACATAGTCAAACAGGGAGGCCATCGCCTGGGGCGTATTGATGTCCTCAGCCAGGGCGGCAAGAAAGCTTCTCCAGCCCTTCCTGCCCACCTCCCTCACCTCTTCATCCATCTCCTCCTCAAGCCCCTCTTCCACCGGCAGCAAAACCTGCCCTAGGTCTTCCTCCCCCAGCCCCTCCAGGGCCACCTCTTCCAGCCTGCGGTGAAGGCCCACCACCCGCTCGTAGCTTGAGCGGTAGGAGTCAATCACCCCCGCCGACCAGTCCATCACCTGCCGGTAGTGGACCTGGGCGAAGGCCCAGCGAATAAGCTCGTAATCCCACTGGGCAAGGGCCTCACGCACGGTGATGAAGTTGCCCAGCGACTTGCTCATCTTCTGGCCCTCAACGATCAGGTGCTCAGGGTGCATCCAGAAGCGGACGAACTGCCCGGCGCAGCAGGCCTCGGCCTGAGCAATCTCGTTTTCGTGGTGGGGGAACTTGTTGTCCACCGCCCCGCCGTGGATGTCAATCTGATCACCCAGGTAGCCGTAGGCCATGGCGGAGCACTCAATGTGCCAGCCCGGCCGACCCTCCCCCCAGGGGCTCTCCCAACTGGGCTCACCTGGCTTCTTGGCCTTCCAGAGGGCAAAGTCGGCCGGATCGCGCTTGCGAGGATCGGGTTCCACCCGGGCCCCTTCCAGCAGGTCCTCCACCCGGTGGCCGCTGAGCTTGCCGTAGCCCTGAAAGCTTCTCACCGAGAAATAGACATCGCCCCCCTCCACCACGTAGGCGTGACCCTTCTCAATCAGCCGCTCAATCATCTGGATCATCCAGGGGATGTGGTCGGTGGCTCGGCAATAGACGGTGTAGCGGTGGATGTGAAGCTCATCGCAGTCGCGCAGGAACTCGGCGATGTACTGCTCGGTGAGCTGGCGGAAGGGGATACCCCGCTCATTGGCCCGGGCGATGATCTTGTCGTCTATGTCGGTGTAGTTGATGACCGAAAAGACCTCCCAGCCGAAGCTCCTCAGCACCCGCCGAAGCAGGTCCCAAAAGCAGTAGGTGCGGGCGTGGCCCAGGTGCATCTGGTCATAGACGGTAAGCCCGCAGGTGTATAGCCTGACCAGCCCGGGTCTTAAGGGCTCAAAGACCTCCTCCCTTCTTGTCAGGGTGTTGTAGAGCTTAAGCTTCATGGCCGAAGATGAGAAAGTTTAGCCTCCCCTCTGGCTGGCTTCTCTACTACCCTGGCCATCCCCTTCTTCTTCCAGCATCTGTCCTACTTCGGCATCGTCTATCACCACCCGGCTCGGGGAGGGAAGCTCAATCACATAGTCGCCCTGGGCAAGAAAGGTGATCCACACCTCCTCGGTCTCCATCCTCCCGGTGGGTCCTTCAAGCACCACCCCCCCACTCAGGGTCAGTCGGCGCCTGACCATCTCCAGCCGGAAGCTTCTGGCAGATATCCGGGTGGTCTCTCCCGGCTCAGGGAAGTCACCCAGGGAAAGTCTTACCTCCCCCTCTCCGGGGGGTCCCTGAACCATGACCAGTCCCTGCTGGCGGTTCCCTTCTCCCTCCACCCGGGCAGAGCTGAGCACCATGGGAGCAAGCTCAACCCGGGCCTTGTTGAG
>JALSIF010000313.1 GCA_026981635.1 bacterium
GTAAAGGAGAAGCTTCCCTCCCTCTCCCAGCTGGCCTCCAGTCCCTCCCCACTGAGCTTGGCGGTGGAGGAAGAGAGGTGTGGTCGGGGCAGGCGGGGAAGCCTCAGGGTCGCCTCAACCCCTTCCCCGCTGGGGACGGAGAGCCTGCCCTGGGTGAGGTCCAGGGTTACCTCGGGAGCCACCACATCTACCCTCCCCGAGGAGACCTCCACCCCGCCGGTGAGGTGAACCACCCCTCCCCCATCGGCTTCCAGCTTCCCTTCCACCCGCTCGCAGCGCACCCGAACTGGCGAGGCAAGCTTGTTGGAGTGAATCCTTCCCTCCGCCCCATTGCCCAGCACGAAGCGGTCCTCCCCAGGCAGCACCAGGCCCTGGCGGGCTTCCAGGTCCAGGTAGTCGGTGACCAGCCGGAGGCCCCTAGGAAAAAGGAGCTGGGGGCCTTCCGCCTCGTAGCGGACCAGCTCGGTCTTAACCCTTGCCCTACCCAGCCTGACCTCCACCTCCCCCCTCCACTCCCACCATACGATGCGACCGTCCTCCAGCTTTCCCTGGGAGTCGTAGTGGCCGGAGATGATCAGCTTGCGGGCGGCAATGCTGGGCAGAGGGGGAGGCTGAGACCTTGGCTGGGCCAGACTCCAGTCTGACCCCACCACCAGGACGACGGCAAGGAGGGGAAAACCTCGCCTAGCCCACCAGGAGAACATCCGCCCCCAGGGGATAGAAGCTGTTTGCCGCCTTGCGCAGTGACTCGGCAGTGGAGGAGGGAAAGCCATAGACCTCAACCCTCACCCCGCGCGCCTTGAGTAGGTGAACCAGGGCCTCAAAATCTCCATCTCCACTCACAAGAGCAATGGTATCTACCTTCTCCGACAGAGTGATAGCATCAATTGCAAGACCCATGTCCCAATCCCCCTTGGCAGTGCCATCAGGTCTCCTAATGAGAGACTTAACCCTTACCTCATAGCCCAGCTCCTCCAGGAACTGGATGAAGGAAGACTGGTCGGCGTCTGGCGCCACCACCACATAGCAGATGGCCCGGATAACCGGCCGCCCCTGGCTCACATAGTCCAGCAGGCGGGCAAAGTCAAGCTTCTTGTCGTAGATGTTTTTGGCCGAGTAGAACATGTTTTGCACATCCACAAAGATGGCCAGGCGCTGGTCGCGCCTCAACTCCGCCCCCGCCTCGCGACTGCTGGCGTGGTCAATGGTCTTTCCTTCCATGTTCGTTCAACTCTCCGTTAGGGAGCTGGAGCGTAGTAGCTCTCCTCCAGCTCCTTCTCCGCTTGCTCAATCACCTTTTTGGCGTCCACCTCAGGCAGGGGAAGGCCCTCCTTCACCAGGCCGAGTACCTCCTCCGCCCGAGAGACTCCAAGGTCGTTTAGTTCCAGCTCACTGGAAAGCTCACGCTGGGTCCTGATGAGCTGCTGGCGAAGGTCGTTTAGCCGCTCATAGAGCCGATTAAGCCGGCTATCGTCCTTGAGGTAGTCAAGGAAGGTATAGGGCACATCGGGATAGACCCCCTTGCCATGGATATACTTCCCCGCCGGAGTTACATAGCGGGCCACGGTAAGAATAGCCCCCATGTTCTCCCCCTCAAGTTGGAAGCTCTCTTGCACGGTTCCCTTCCCGTAGGTGCGATCACCCACCAGCACCGCCCGTCCGTTGTCCCTCAGGGCTGCTGCCACGATTTCACTGGCACTGGCACTTTCCCGGTTGATCAACACCACAATGGGAAGCTCCAAATACTTCTCTTCTTCCGGATACTGGTCGGCGTAGTGGAAGTCGGGGGGCTTATTGCGATATTCCACCGTGACTACCGTCTTGTCGCTGGGCAGGAAGAGGGAGGATATCTTCACTGCCTCCTCCAGCAAGCCACCTCCGTTTCCCCTGAGGTCTAGGATCAGACTGTCCATCCCCTGCTGGGAAAGCTCCGCTAGGGCCTGCCTAACTTCCTCGGCAGCGTGGGTGTTGAAGGTGGAAAGCTTGATGTAGCCCACTCCATCTCCCAGCAGGCGCTTTTCCTCCACCGCATGGTAGACCACCCGTCGCCTCTCCACCGATAGCTCCAGATGTTCGGGCTCTCCCGCTCGGGAGATGGTCAGAGTTACCCGGCTTCCCTCCGGTCCCTTGATCTTCTCGGTAACCAGCTCCAGGGGAACCCCCCGCATGTCTTCCCCTTCCACCTTGATGATCAGGTCATCCCGCTTGATTCCCGCCTCCGCGGCAGGAGAGTCACGAAATACCCTCACGATCCGAGGGTAGCCGGTAAGGGTGTCCACCGTGATCATCACCCCGATGCCGGTGTAGTTTCCTCGGGTGCGGGTGCGGAACTCCTTGAACTGCTGGGGGGGGAGGAAGCCCGAATAGGGGTCATTGTATGGCTCCTGGGAGAGGGGAAGAAACATCCCCTGCATGGCGCCATAGACCAGCTTGCTCTGCTCCTCCGGGGTGTCGATGGGCATTACGTAGTTGTTGACGATCAGGTTGAACAGCTCCTGGTAGAGCTCCACCCCAGAATCCTTGACCAGGTGCTCGGGGTTGGAGGCCATCAGGTAGCGCTGCATGCCGGTCGCCCTGCCCAAGAAGAAGCCGACGATAAGAAGGGTGATGGCGATAGGCAGGAAGACCCAGCGGTCGCTGAGCACTCGGTCCGGTAGGGGAGCTCTCCTTTCTTCCATGGACCAGATCCTCTCCTAGCTTGATGGACTACCTTTTCAGCTTGAAGCTGGCCGGATTGACCGGCGTACCGTTTACCCTAACCTCAAAGTGGGCATGGGG
>JALSIF010000314.1 GCA_026981635.1 bacterium
TGATGCGGGCCATGATGTCACTGCCGAAACGGGCATCCAGGGGTGAGGAGAAGTTGAGCATCCCCACCACCTCACCCGCTCCCTCGGGGAGACGGTCGGCCCTGGTCTCGTCGCGGAAGGAGCGGCTGGAGATGCGCACCGTCTCCTCCCCCTCAAAGGCCTGTTCGGGAAAGTCCACCCTGGTGGTCTGGGAAAACTGGTCCGCGTCAGCAAGATAGATAAAGTCATAGAAGGTGGGATTGACCACCGTCTCGCTCACCTCCCGGCCCAGCACGATGGCGCTGCCGGGAAAGGTGCTGGCCGAGCGGATGGTGCCCGTGCCGCAGGCAGAAAGCAGTGCCATGAGAAGTCCCAGACCGGCTAGGGTTAGGTAGCAGGTTCTCATAGAAGCTTCACCGCAGGGATTATAGCCCCCGCCGGGGGCTAAATTTGCCCCCGCCCGCTCCGATTGATTAGGTATCCATGGAGAGAGAGATTAATCCAAGCCGGAAAACCCTGACCGAATATCTGGAGCGCTCCGTGCTTGAGGCCGAGCCCGAGCGGCTGGTGCTGATGCTCTACCAGGGGGCGATCCGCTTCATCAGCGAGGCCGAGCGAGCCATTGAGGACCGCCGTCTGGACCGCGCCCACCTGAAGATCCTTCGCGCCCACGCCATCATCGGCGAGCTCTCCGCCACCCTGGACCTGGAAAAGGGTCGTGACATCGCCAAGAACCTGGCCCTCACCTACGACTACGTCCTCCATCTCCTAACCGAGGCCGACATCACCAAGGACCGCAGCCTCTTGGTCACCGCCCGCGGCCTGCTGGAGCCCCTGGCCGAGGCCTGGGAGGAGGCCTTCTACGGCAAGGAGGAGACCGCCCCGTCGCCCCCCGCTCCTCCCCCCAACGGAGAGGGGGAAAGCGAGCCGGTAAAGCGCCTTGACCTTACCGGCTAGTTGGTGAGCGCCGTGGAGGAAAGAGAATCCCCCCTCGCCGCCCAGCTCACCCGCTGCGAAGAGCTATGCCGTTTGGTAAGAGAGGAGATTGTTGCCGAGGAGACCGACCCGGAGAGGCTCTCCCGCCTGCTGGACGAACTTGCCTCCCGCAGCCAGACGGTGGAGCGGCTGGGCACCGCCGATCCCCCCCTGGGAGATGAAGTGATAGCCCGCCTTCGTCGGCTGATTGCCGAGGTGACCGAGCTTGCCCAGCTTGCCCGCCTGGTGGGCAGGCGCCTGGGCACCCGCCTTAAACATATAAGCAAGGGGATAAACACCCTCTCCGGCTACCAGGACCACACCCACCAATCGGTGGCCGCCCTGATTGACCGCCGGGGATAGGGGGCTCCTCCCCTAAAATCCGCCCGTGGTGCTGCTCAGGGTCTCGGGCCTCAGGGTGGGCTTTCCCTCCCCGCACGGCTTTATCCCGGTGGTGGGTCCCCTGGACCTCACCATCGCCCCCGGAGAGCGGGTCGCCCTGGTGGGCGAGTCGGGCTCCGGCAAGACCCTCACCGCCCTCACCATCGCCGGCCTTGAGCGGATGGTGGGGGCCCGCCGCACCGCCGGCACCATCACCCTGGGCGACACCGAGCTTACCCGCCTTGACGGCCGCGGCTGGCGCCGGGTGAGGGGCAGGCGGATCGGCTTCGTCTTCCAGGACCCCCTCTCCTCCCTAAACCCCCTGCTCACGGTGGGCGAACAGATCGTGGAGGCCCTGCTGGCCCATCAGCGGATGGCCCGCCGAGAGGCCCTCGCCCGAGCGGAGGAGCTACTCGCCTCGGTGGGCATTGACCGGCCGGCGGAGCGTCTCCGGCAGTACCCCTTTGAGTTCTCCGGCGGCATGCGCCAGCGGGTGATGCTGGCCATCGCCATCGCCAACCACCCCCAGCTCCTCATCGCCGATGAGCCCACCACCGCCCTGGACGTGACCGTCCAGGCGGGGATCATCCGCCTGATCCAAAGGCTGAGTGACCAGCTGGGCATCGCCCTCATGATCATCACCCACGACCTGGGGCTGGTGGCCCACATCGCCCAGCGGGTGGTGGTGATGTATGCCGGCGAGCTGGTGGAGGACGCCCCGGTGGGCGAGTTCTACCGCCGCCAGCTCCACCCCTACCCGGAGCTGCTCCTTGGCTCGGTGCCCCGCCTGGACACCCCCCGCCGCACCCTTCCCCGCAGCATCCCCGGCTCACCCCCCCAGGCGGGAAGCTACCCCAGCGGCTGCCGCTTCCACCCCCGCTGCCCCCTGGCCGAGGAGGAGTGCCGCCAGCGCTCCCCCGGCTGGACCGAAATTTCCGGCCGCCGCTTCCGCTGCCTGGTCAGGGAGCGGGAGCTAGCCCGGCGCACCACCCCAGGGGAGGAGTTTCCCGCCGGCTAGAGGGGTACCGCCGGCTTCCCCCCTTCCCCCCGCCAGCGGGCGATAAGCGCCCGCACGGCGAGGAGGGCAAAGTAGATGGCCACCACCCCGATCACCACGGGGACCAGCCAGGCCAGCAGGGTGGCGATGAGGGCAACGAGGTCCTCCAGGAAGGAGAGCGCCGGGTTGGCCAGCCCGAAGGTGAGGGCGGTGGAGGCCAGGCGGGTGCTCCCCTTGGTCAGATGGACGGCGGTGGCCGCCGTCGCCCCCGCAACCAGCCCCAGCACCACCGCCAAGATGGGGTCAATGCGGCTAACTGGCACGGCGGTGAGGATGAAACCGGCCACCGGCTTAACCGCTGTGAGCCACGCATCCTGCAGGTGGTCCAGGGCGGGCACCTTGTCCACCAGGAGCTCAAACACCACCGCCAGGGTGAGCACGATGAGGGCGGTGTCGCTTGCCACCCACTCCCAGCCCGATCCGGGAGCAAGCTGAACGGCGCCGGTGCGCACAAAGAGGCCCAGGGCAAGCAGGGGCAGAAAGGCCCTCAGCCCGGCCACGGTGGAGAGGGTAAAGCCCAGCAGGACCAGGTAGACGATCTGCAGGGGGTCTATCCCTTGGCCCGCCACTCTGGGATGATTATAGGCCCCACCGGTCCCATGAAGAGCGCTCCGCCATCAACCACCACCACCCTAACCCCCCCTGCTCCCCTGAGCTGGGAGTGGACCCTGCGCACCTGGTACGACGACCACCGCTGCCTCCTCTGCCGCACAGTGGAGCAGGGCCTCTGGCGGGTGGTGGAGTGGGAGGACCGCCCCGTCCTCCTCCACCTGAGCGGGAGCCAGGGGACAGTAGAAGTGGCCTACTACGGCCGGATGGACCAGAGTCTCCTTTGCCGCAGGGCGAGCCGCCTGCTCAACCTCCACTGGGACCGCCAGGGCTTCCTCCGCCTCGCCGCCGCCACCCCCCTCGCCCTCCTCGCCCGCCGGATGAGGGGACTTACCCTGGTGGGCTTCGCCAGCCGGTGGGAGGGGGTGGTGGCCTGCCTGGTGAGCCAGCAGCTGAGCCTCAGCGCCGCCCTCTCCATCCGAAACCGCCTCGCCCAGACCTTCGGCCAGCAGGCCTGCGTCACTCCCCAGGGCCTTCCCCTCTACACCCTGCCCCCGCCCGAGGAGGTGGCCGAGATGAGGGAGGAAGCCCTGCGGGCGGTGGGCCTTAGCCGCCCCAAGGCCCGCCACCTGAGGGAGCTTGCCCGCCTCATGGCGGAGGGGGAGTTCCCCAGCGAGGAGGAGATCCGACACCTGCCCAGGGAGCGGGCGGTGGAGCGGCTAAGGGTCCTGCCTGGCCTCGGTGAGTGGTCGGCCAACTACCTCATGGTGCGCGCCTACGGCCACCCCGACGGCTTTCCCGCCAGCGACGCCGGCCTCCTGCGCAACCTCATGCTTGCCCTGGGAATGGAGAAAAGGCCCACCCCAGCCCAGGCGGAGGAGCTGGCCGCCCCCTTCGCCGGTCAGCGCTCCCTGCTTACCGCCCTGCTTTGGACCTGCCGGAGGGGGGAGGGAGATCTCCCCTCCCCTCGCTGTTAGAATGCCCCCTGCCTTGCGGTTCGTGCTCATGAGCTCCACCGAGTTCGGCCTTCCCCTGCTTACTGCCCTGCTGGAGCGCACCGTGCCCGGCGCCGAGCTGGTCGGGGTGGTGACCACCCCGCCCAAAGCGGCCGGCCGCGGCCTGAAACTTACCCCCTCGCCCATCGCCCAGGCTCTCTCCGCCCAGGCCCCCGAGCTGCCGGTGATGGCGCCGGAGAACCTGACCAGCAACCCCGACCTCCAGCGCACCCTCACCCGCCTCGCCCCCGACGGACTGGTGGTGGCAAGCTACGGCAAGATCATCCCCCGCTGGATCCTTGACCTCACCCCCTGGCCCCTGGGCATCCACCCCTCCCTCCTGCCCAAGCTCAGGGGTCCCAGTCCGGTGCGCACCGCCGTTCTCCAGGGCCTGACCGAGACCGGCATCACCGTCTTCATCATGGACGAGAAGGTGGACCACGGCCCCATCCTCACCCAGCGGAGGACACCGGTGGGCCGCGATGAGACCTACGGCAACCTGCTCACCCGCCTGGCCCGGCTGGGGGTGGAGGTGTTTGCCGAGGCGGTAAGCCTCATCTCCAGCAAGGTGGCCAAGCCCATCCCCCAGAACGACGAGGAGGCCACCAATACCCGCAAGTTCACCCGCCGGGACACCTTCCTGGACTTCTCCCGCCCCCGACGAGAAGTCCACAATCTGGTGCGGGCGATGAACCCCGACCTGGGGGCGGCGGCCCGCTTCCGCAGCGGACTGCTCAAGGTCTGGCGCACCAAACTTTCCGATCTAACCCCGCAAGTTGAGCTTGCTCCGGGGGAGCTTGCGGTGGTGGCCAAACAGCGCCTCCTGTTGGGCTGCGGCGACGGGCCGCTGGAGGTGCTGGAGGTCCAGCCGGAGAGCCGCAACCGGATGCCCGCCCAGAGCTTCGTAAACGGCTTTAAGCCCGCCCCCGGCGAGCGGCTGGAAAAGATTGAGCGGTGATGGGAGAGGGAGTTAGCCCGGCCCGGCGGGTGGCGGTGGAGGTGCTTACCGCCTACCGCTCCGGCGAGAGCCTGCAAGAAAAGCTTAACCTCGCCCTCTCCCGGACCGAAATGAGTCCCGCCGACCGGGCCCTGGCCACCAGCCTCACCCTGGGCACCTACCGCATGCGCGCAGAGCTTCGCCGGCGCATCCGCCCCCTGATGAAGGAGAAGCCCGGCTTTGCGGCCCTGCCCCGGGCGGTGAAGTGGATCCTGCTTACCGCCCTCTACCAGATGGACGAGCTTGAGCGGGTGCCCCCCTTTGCCGCGGTGGACCAGGCAGTGGAGCTGGCCAAGGAGCTGGCCCCGAGGCTTGCCCCGCTGGTAAACGGGGTGCTTAGAAACTACCTTCGCCGGCGCGAGGAGCTTCGCCCCGCCGCTGAGCGCCCCCCCGCCGAGCGCGCCTCCCCCTACTTCAAGAAACAGCTTGCCGCCGCCTTCGGGCGCGAGTTGGCGGAAGAAATACTTGCCACCCTGGACCAGCGCCACCTAAACGGCATCTGGTTTGAGCCCGGCCGGGAGGAGGCCCAGCGCCTCAGGGCCCGGCTGGAGGAGGAGGGACAGCTTGCCCACGCCACCCTGGGGGCACACGACTTTACCTACCTCCTGAGCATGCCCCCGGAGGGGCCCGCCGGCCTGGAGGAGCGGGGCGCCCATCTCATGGGAGTCTCCAGCCAGCTGGTGGCCTGGACGGTGGTGGAGGCGGGCCGCCGCCTGGCAGGGCAGGGCCGCCAGCCCCTCAGGGTGCTTGACGCCGGCTGCGGCCGGGGGGGAAAGTCCCTCTACCTGGCAAGCCACCTTACCGCCCTCAGGCTGGACTTTACCCTCGCCCTGGCCGACCTGGACGGGGAGAAGCTAAGGGAGGCCAGCCGTCAGGTTGAGCGGGTGGCGCCGGGAAGCTGGAGCGCCCACCGGCTTGACCTCACCGACCATGAGCAGACCCAGGCCGAGCTAGGCAAGGAGGGGTTTGACCTCATCCTGCTTGACGCCCCCTGCACCGGCTCGGGCTCCTTCCGCAAGCTCCCCCACAAGCTCGCCTCCCTCACCCCCGCCCAGACCAGGCGCCTGAGCCAGCTCCAGTGGGAGCTTCTTATGGGCCTCATCCCCCTCCTTTCCCCCGGCGGTGTACTGGTCTATGCCGCCTGCTCCTTCTTCCCCGAGGAGGGGGAGTGGCTCTTTGCCCGTCTGCTCAGGGAGGAGGAGAGCTTCCAGCCCCTGCCGCCCCCCTTGCCGGTAAACCCGCCCCTCTACCAGGCCGGCTTCGTGGTACGGGTGGCGCCGGTGGCCGGCTACCTGGAGGGGTTCAGCCTGGGCCTGGGGGCAAAGAGGCCCGCCCCTAGCGAGTAAACTCCACCCGGGGAGCCTCCCTCACCGTCTGCTCCTCCACCTCAAAGAACTGCTCGTCGGGCCACATGCCCCCGATCATGTTGGCGGGGAAGCTCTGCTTTAAGGTCTGATACTGCTGGACCAGGGCGTTGTAGCGCTGGCGGGCAAAGGCGATCTTGTTCTCGGTGGCGGCAAGCTCCTCCTGCAGCATCCTGAAGTTCTCGTCCGCCTTGAGGTTGGGGTAGGCCTCGGCCAGGGCAAAGATGGAGCGCAGGGTCTGGGTGAGGAAGTTTTCCGCCTTCTGCTGCTCCTCAACGGTGGAGGCGTCAATGGCCATCTGGCGCGCCTTGATCACATTCTCCAGGGTCTCCCGCTCGTGGGCGGCATAGCCTTTTACCGTCTCCACCAGGTTGGGGATGAGGTCGTAGCGGCGGCGAAGCTGCACGTCCACCTGGCTCCACGCCTCCCTCACCCGGTTCCTGAGCGAGACCAGGCGGTTGTAGACCCCGATCATCATTACCCCCAGGACGACCAGGAGCCCCACCACTGCCACCAGAACCCAAAGTGCTGTGCTCACCTGCAATCTACCTCCTGCCGGAATGCGAACCTTACCTGCCCAATTCTATCTACTCCCTACTCCTCCATCTCCCGGGCCCCCTTCACCGCCCGGCCGATGGCCGCCACCAGCTCCTCGGTGGTAAACGGCTTGGTGACGATCTCTACCTTTTCAAGCTGGCGCTCCAGCTCGGCGCCACTGGGGACGTAGCCGGAGACGATGACGATCCCCAGCCGGGGGTAGATCTCCCGCAGCCGGGCCGCCACCGCCTCCCCCGGCATGTCGGGCAGGTCCAGGTCCACCAGCGCCACGTCCAGTTCACCCGCCCCCCTGGCCAGCCTGATGGCTTCCTCTCCTCCTCCCGCTGCCAGACACTCCATCCCCCGTCCCTCCAGCACCCGCTGGGTGGTCACCCTGACCAGCTGGTTGTCCTCCACCAGGAGCACCCTGAACCGCTCCGTTCGCACCTCCTCCCCAGCGGCGGGCCTCTCCTCCGCCTCCCTGGTCCGTTCACGCCGGAGGGGCAGGAAGACGGTGAAGGTGGAGCCCTTGCCGGGCTCCGAGCTGACTCTGATGGTGCCCCCCGCATCGGTGA
>JALSIF010000315.1 GCA_026981635.1 bacterium
CCTGCTTGACCCGCTCAAGGTAGCCGGTGATCTTGTTAAAGGCCTTCTCGTCAATCACCGCGTTAAGGAAGTTGGAAAAGTCCCGCACATCCCCCATCTTCATGGATGAGATGTCTCGCAAAAGCCACTCTCTCACCTCCTCCCACAGGGACTGGGGGATGTAGGCCCGGCTGGCCGCCGAGCACTTCTGTCCCTGATACTCAAAGGCTCCCCGGCTAAGGGCAGTGATCAGCGCCTCAACGTCGGCGCTCCGGTGGGCAAAGACGAAGTCCTTCCCCCCGGTCTCGCCCACGATGCGGGGATAGGAGCGGTAGCGGTCAATGTTTTCCCCGATGGTGCGGAACATGAACTGGAAGGTCTTGGTGGAACCGGTAAAGTGCAGGCCGGCCAGGTCGGGATGGGTCAGGCAGACCTCCCCCACCTCCTGGGGTGGCTCGGCGTGGATAAGGTTTATCACCCCGGGGGGAAGCCCCGCCTCCTCCAGGATGAGGTAGGTGACCCAAGCCGACAGGGTCTGGGTGAAGGTGGGCTTCCACACCGCCACATTCCCCATCAGGGCCGGTGCGGTGGGCAGGTTTCCCCCGATGGAGGTGAAGTTGAAGGGGGTGACGGCAAAGATGAACCCCTCCAGGGGGCGGTACTCCAGCCGGTTCCACACCCCTCGCGAGGAGATGGGTGGCTGGTCGGTGTAGATCAGGTAGGCGTAGTAGGCGTTGAAGCGCCAAAAGTCAATCAGCTCACAGGCGCTGTCAATCTCAGCCTGGAAGATGTTCTTGGACTGGCCCAGCATGGTGGCGGCGTTGTTGTCCTGGCGCTTGGGGCCGGCGAGGATCTCTGCCGCCTTGAGGAAGATGGCGATGCGCTGATACCAGGGCATGCGCGACCACTCCTGCCAAGCCTCCTTGGCCGCCTCAATGGCCCTCAGGGCCTCCTCCTTCCCGGCCAGGTGCACCTTGGCCAGCACCAGGTCGTGGTCATGGGGGGCGCGAAGCTCCTTGATGTTTCCGGTATAGACCCGCTCTCCCCCGATCACGCAGGGGATCTCCAGCGGGGCCTGGGAGATGAACTCCTCAAGCTTGGCCTTTACCGCCGCCCGCTCTGGCGTGCCCGGGGCGTAGGAGAGGACCGGCTCGTTGTCAGGCAGATTCAGTTTTGGAATGCTCCCACCCATAGTGGGATAATCTTAGCCGACCAAACTTTGTCACCTGGTGGATGACACTGCCTTGAAATTCAGCCTGAGAACAGGGATCGGGAGTTTGCCATGAGAAAGGGATGGCTGCTTTCAGCTGCTTTTCTGCTGGGGCTTTTTCTCTCTAGCTCTGCCCTGGCCGAAGAGCTTGCCCCACTCCCTGCTCCGGTCACCATTGAGGAGTGGAGCGCCTTGGGGCCCCTGCCGGTGGGGGTGAGGGAGGCGGGAGTTGACCCCACCGCCCGCTTCGGTGATCCCCTCACCCTGCCCCGAGCCCTTGGCCGGTGCGTGCCGAGTTACCTGGTGGAAGGGAACGAGGTGTGCTGGCGAAAGGTGAGGGCCGACGAGAAGGGCTGGGTGACCGTTGAGCCGGTGGGGATAAATGAGGACCTGCTCATGGACGAGTGGGGCCTGGCGGGGGTCATCTTTACCAACCTGGCCCGGGCCACCTTCACCGTGGAGGGTGGTCCCTACCGCGCTTTGGTGTGGGCCGACCGGGTGGGTTCCTTCAAGCTGAACGGCCGGGTCTACTACGGGAGCATCTATGGCTACCACCGGGCGCCGGTGCCGGTGGTCCTCCGGCCGGGGGAGAACCGCATTGAGCTGGCCACCCGGGGAGACGGCCGCTTCCGCATTGAGATCCTTCCCCCGGAAGATGACCTGTTCATCTCTTCTGGCGACTTTACCCTTCCCGACCTGGTGAGAGGCAAGCGCCTGCCAACCCTTGTCGGAGTTACCCTGGTAAACGCCACCAACCGCTGGATCACCCCCCGGCTTTATCTCAAGCCAAACGAACTCTACGAGGAGGAGGTCTCCCATCCCGAGGTCTCCCTCGCTCCCCTTTCCATCATGAAGCTGCCAGTCAAACTTACCCCCAAGCTGGAAAGCTTTCCCGCCGACTACCCGGAGGAGGTGGTGGAGCTGACTCTGGTGGTGGAGGGAGAGGGGCTTTCCAGTAAGACCAGCTTCAGCCTCAGGGTGCGCGATCCCGACCAGGCCTACAAGGTGACCTTCAAGTCCCAGATTGACGGTTCGGTCCAGTACTACGGGATCCGCTACCCCAAGGGGTTTGATGCCAACAGGAAGTATGCCCTCATCATCTCCCTCCACGGAGCGGGGGTGGAGGGGATCGGCATGGCCCAGGCCCACCAGCCCCTGGACTGGGCCTTCGTGGTCTCCCCCACCAACCGCCGCCCCTTCGGCTTTGACTGGCAGGACTGGGGCCGGCTGGACCTGCTGGAGGTGCTTGACCGGGTTACCTTGACCCTGCCGGTGGACCAGGAGCGCATCTACCTCATGGGCCACTCCATGGGCGGACACGGCACCTGGATAAACGGCTTCCTCTATCCCGACCGCTTTGCCGCCATCGGGCCGGAGGCGGGCTGGACCACCTTTGACCTCTATGTGCCCATGTTTATGCGCCGCAACCTGATCCTGGGCGACCCGGACCTAAACCGCCTTTGGCGGCTGGCCCTGCGGGAGGAGAACACGGTGCTCCTGGCTAGAAACGCCACCAATCTTCCCGTCTTTGCGGTGGTGGGAAGCGCCGACGACAACGTCCCTCCCCAGCAGCCCCGCATGCTGGTCTCCATGCTCAGGCTTCTGGGCAACGACCAGGTGGAGTTCCACGAGCTTCCCGGCCAGCCCCACTGGTGGGGCGATCCCAAGGTGCCCGGCCGAACCCCGCCCAACTACACCCCCCTGCTTGAGTTCCTGCAGGAAAGGCGTCTCAACCCCTACCCGCGGAAGGTGAGCTTCTTCTCCCACAACTACTCGGTAAACGACCGGGCCTACTGGGTCAAGGTGCTAAGGCCCTTCAAAGTCTATGAGGACATCGTGGTTGAGGCCGAGGCAGTTTCGCGTAGCCGCATTGAGGTTAAGACCAGAAACGTTGAGTACCTGGAGCTTGTCCTCTCTGAGAAGCTGGTTGATCCCGGCAAGGTCCAGATTGTGATTGATGGGGTGGAGCTTGAAGTTGAATTTGAGGGCGGGGAATATCCGGTTGACTTCCAGCGGGCCGAGACCTGGGGGCTAAGCTGCGGCTGCGAGGAGATCTCCCCCCTCAAAGCTGGCCTCACCTACGGGCCCATGAAGCAGGTCTATATGAAGCCCTTCCTGCTGGTCTACGGAACCGCCGGCTCTCCTGAGCAGACCGAGCAGAATCTCCATCTAGCCCGCCTCACCGCCCAGCGTTGGTGGTACCAGGCCAACGGCTTTGCCCAGATAGTCGCCGACCGGGAGGTTGGCGAGGAGGAGGAGCTTAACTACAACCTGGTGCTCATCGGCGGTCCAGAATCAAACCTGGTCACCGCCCGCCTGATGGACAGGCTGCCCATCCAGGTGGTGGGCCGGGAGGTGCGGCTTGCCGGTAGGCGCATCGTGAGGGAGGAGCCGGTGGCGGTCAAGTTCGTCTATCCCCACCCCAAGCACCATCAGAACCTGGTCATGGTGATGGCGGCCACCGACCCCGCCGCCTACTCCCTGCTTCCCTCCCTGGGGGTGATCTACTCGGCCTCCGGCATGCCCGACTTCATCGTGGTGGGCCGAGAGCTTCGCACCCTGGGCTACGCTGGGGCGCGTGCCTTCGGCTTCTTCAACCTGCGCTGGGAATATGCCCCGGAGCTCACCTACCTCAACCCGGAGTAGGGCTAGCCCTCACCCAGGGTCTTGGTCAACTTGCTGGCCAGCCCCATCAGGTATCCGCCACCCCCCACCAGCAGGACCACCAGCACCCACACGGTCAGGGTCAGCCACCCGGGACGCTCCACTGCCACCGCCGGCTGGCCCACCCCAGGGGGAGGGGCGGCAGACTGGGGAACAGGGGGAGGGGAAGTTGCCGCGGGCTGAACGGGGGAGGAAGCCTTACTCTCGGGTGGACCACCATCAGGTGGTGCTGCTTCCCCGCTTGCTGTTTCAGCCTGCCCCGCCGAAGCTCCATCAGCAGTGGGTGGCTCTGCGGTCTGCACTCCCCTTCCCATCATGCCACCGGCGGGTCCCATTCCGCCCATGCCCATTCCGGCCCCACCCATCATGCCTGGCGTGATGCGGATGCGTTCCTTGGCCACCTCATCGCCTGAGCGAAGGATGAGCTCATAGGGGCCGGGGCGAAGGTCTTGGGGAAGGGTGATCCTGAGGGTGAAATCCTCTCCTCCAACTTTGTACATCCCCAATGGGATCTCTCCCCGGGTCCCCTTAATCACCACCTCAACCGACTTTGCCCCCTCAAACCCGACCGCTTCAATGGCCACTGTGTCCCCTGGTGGCATCTGGCTGTGGCTGAGCTTCATCATGGGTCCTTCACCGTGGGCCAGAGCGGGAGGAGCAGGGAGGTAAATCCCCAGAAGGCTTAGGCCTACGGCCAGGGCAAAAGCTCCAAGCATCTTTTGACTGAGAAGCCTGTCCATCTCACATCACCTCACTGGTCGCTAAATCGGGCATCCCATCACATCCCCAGGTGGCTGGCGGGTGGGCTAAGCGCTCCCCAGACGGTGAAGAAGAGCCAAAGCAGGAGTCCCACGACAAGGAGCAGGCGGGTAAGTTTTATGCGGAGCTCCTCCTTGAGGCTGGGCAGGTTGGCCACCGCCAGGAAGGCAAGCAGAAAGACCACCATGATGGCTGAGCCCACCAGGATGCCCATCGCCCCCATCCAGTTTTCCAGCTGGTAGAAGACCAGAAAGGGCAAGGGCGGCTTGGTCGCCTCAATTCCCTCCACTGCCCGGTTGAGAAGCACCGGCGGGAAATAGGTCCCAAGAATGATGAGAACTCCTAAAGAAAGCAGGCTTAGGCCACCGAGCTTAATGGCGTGGGTGTAGAAGGGAACTTTGGGCTGGGGCTTGCCCTCAAGTTCTGGGGGAGTGGAGATGCCGTGGTGGCGGATGTAGAAGAGGTGCAGGCCGAGCAGAAATAGCAGGATCAGGGGGAGGATGGAGATATGCCAGGTGACCACCCGCTGGAGCATCTCGTTAGTGAGGGTAAGCTCCTCGCTTACCGGATAGGTGAGTGGACCAAGTAGGTCATTTACCGCCTTGAAATGTTGCAAAGCCTCGTATCCCTCCTGGTCCCACTTGAGCACCGTGCCGGTGAAGTAGAGGTTGATAAGCACCCCGAGAAGGAGCAGTCCAACGATGAAGTTTATCCCCCGCGGATAACGCAGGGCTAGGGTCCACACCACCCGGGCAAGGTGGACGATCACCAGCGCCACCGCCAGGGTTGCGCTCCAATAGTGGACTCCCCTCACGATGGAGAGCCAGGGAATGTCGGCGCTGATAGCAAACACACTGTCCCAGGCAAGGTCACTTTGGGGGGCGTAGTACTGGGAGAGGATGATGCCGGTGACGATTGCCCAGACGATCAGCCCCAGGGTAAGACCTCCCAGGCTGTACCAGAGGCTATTGGCGTGTGGTGGGATAGGGTAGCTAACGGCGTCGAAGCCCAGAGCTTTAGCCGTGGAGAGATTGGAGAGATTTGAATGGCTGTCTTCCTGCTTCATCTTGATGCGAGCCTACCGAAAATTAATAGGGCCAGTCTAACATATATACCCCTCTGGGGTATTTGTCAACCCCCTGGGGGCAAGCCTGCCTTCTCCGCCTTGACCAGAAGCTTGATCAGGGAGAAGGCAGGGTCTTTAAGGTCAGCGGGAAGCATCACCTCCCAGTGGCGGTTGAGGTAGCTTTTGAGGTAGCTAATGACATCACCTAGGGAAATGGCGATATACCCGGGGGTTTGGCTGGGGAGGTAGGAGCCGAAGGCGACCAGCCTGAGGTGGCAGGTCCGGTCGTGGAGACAGATCTCGGCATCACCCCGGCTGAGGAGTCTTTCCACTTGGTGTTCCACCTCCTCCTGTGGGCAGCAGCCAAAGCGGAGCAGGGCTGCCCGGAGCACGGCTGGTCGTCGGGCGGCTGCGTTTAGTTCGGCGCGGCCCTCCTTTACTTCACCTACCAGCATCACCATCCGGTCGTCGGGCAATCTGAGTAGGGGATCGGTCTCCCGAAGCTCGCTTTCCTCTCCCCGTTCACCCACAATTGCCCTCGCCGTGCCGGGAAATCTAACCGCCAGGATGTCCAGGTCGGTTGCCTCCCGGTATCCCTCCCTAGTGTGCTCAATGATGGGATATTCGGTTACCGTGAAGAAGCCGTTGAGCCTAAGGTAGGCTTGTGCCAGTGCTACCGCGATGTCCACTCTGAGATACCTCCTTTGGGGATGCTGAAGTTGAGCATAGCCACAAGTTGATAAGCTAGGAGGTGATTTTCCCCACCTGGGGAAAGCGTAGGACTGAGAAACCAACCGGGAGGTGTTGAGATGGCAGTAAGCCGAGAGCAGCTCATTAAGGTGTTGAACGAAGACCTGGCCAAGGAGCTTGGCACCATCATCCGCTACAACGATCAGGCGGCCCGTATCAAGGGTCTCAAGGGCCATGAGGTGCGTGAGCTTCTGGTCATGGAGATCCAGGATGAGGTGGGGCATGCCCGTTATCTGGCTGACAAGATCGTCATGCTGGGGGGCGAGCCAACCATTGAGCCCTACAAGTTCCCCCGCAAAGAGACTCTGCGGGAGATGCTGGAACTAAACATTGAGGTTGAGCTGGCCGACTCCAAGGCTTACTATGACCATGCCAGGATGGCGGAGGAGTTTGGTGACTACGACCTCATGGTCCAGTTGGAGAACATGGCCTCTGACGAGAGACGCCATGCGGACCAGATGATCCGCCTGCTAGAAGGATTGGAATAAATCGCCCTCCAAGCTGGAACCGGGCCGGTCCGCTCCTGCAGGGCTAGGCCGGCTCTCTTTTCGAGCTTTGGAAGTGAGAGGTGAGAACTTTGGGGTCCCCTTAGCTGAGTTATATGAGTCAACCTGAGAGGACCACCTTACGGTGTGTTTCTGTCTGCGGCCGGCTAACTGCCAAGCCGTCAGGGCCACTCTGCTCACGCTTGAGCTTGGGGATAAAGTTGTTGTAGAACAGGCTGAATATCAGGCCGAATATGAACCCGTCCACAGGGGCGTAGGCGGTGACGATGACCAGCTGAAGGATGGTTTTTTTCTGCCGAGTAGCCGGGATAGATGCTGACCAGAATGCTCAGGTGGGTGACGGCATAATTCCCGGTAAACAGGTTAGCAAAGGCAGTAAAGAATACCACCAGACCCCAGGTATTGGCTGAGGCCATTCTGAGCCCCCGGACACTAAGACTCATTCCCGTCCTCCTTCCCAGAGCT
>JALSIF010000316.1 GCA_026981635.1 bacterium
GTGGGCTCGCCAACATAGGGGCCGAGGTAGAGGGTGTCGCCCTCCAGCAGGTAGATGCCGGTCCAGTTGAAGTGGGGCACCGCGGAGAGGGCCTTCACGGCCGCCCAGCAGGCGCCGATGGGGCCGGGGGCGGCGGCGATGGCCCGGCTGGCCCGCTGGGCTATGTGCTCGGCGGTCTGCGGAGTGAGCCGGTCAGGCGAGAGATCTTTTTCCATCATGGGACTAACTCTACTACCATCTTGGAAGGATTACTATGCCGGCGGAGGAGAGGCCAGCGGGGACGGTCCGGGTAAGGGGGCCCTTCCGCCCCAGGGGGGCCCTGGTGGTGCGGCCGCCGGGGGACAAGTCCATCACCCACCGGGCCTACCTGCTCGCCCTGCTCAGTTCGGGCAGGTCAACCCTGCTCGGACCCCTGGTGAGCGACGACACCTCCCGCACCCTCAGCCTGGTGGAGGGGCTGGGGGCGGGCACCCGTTGGGTAGAGGGAGGGGTGGAGATCGCCGGAGTGGGCCTCGGGCGGCTGAGGACCGCCCCCGGCCGCAGGCTTTCCACCAGCTTCTACCTGGGCAACTCGGGCACCACCGCCCGACTGGCGCTGGGCCTGCTATCCCCCCTCAGGGGGAGGGAGTTCTACCTGGACGGGGACGAGTCCCTCTGCCGGCGTCCCATGGAGCGGGTGGTGGACCCCCTGAGGGAGATGGGGGCGGAGGTGAGCTACCTGGGCGAACCGGGGAGGCTCCCCCTGATGGTCCGGGGGCGGGAGCTTGCGGGGGGAAGTTTCACTATTGCGGTGGCCTCGGCCCAGGTAAGGTCGGCATTGCTCATAGCTGGGCTGGTGGGAGGGGTGGGGGTGGCGGTAAGCCTCCCTTCCCCCGTCCGCGACCACCTGGAGCGGCTGATGGCCTTCCTGGGCCTGCCGGTGGAGGTGGAGGAAGGAACGGTGGAGCTTTCCCGGGTGGATGAGGTGCCGCCCCTGAATCTGCCCATCGTGGGGGACCTGAGCGCGGCGGCCTTCTGGCTCGCCCTGGGATGCACAAGGCCGGAGCTTTTGCCCTTGCGCATCGTGGGGGTGGGGCTCAATCCCACTCGCCTGGGGATGGTGGAGGCGCTCATCTCGGCGGGGGCGGAGGTGGAGCTTCTGCCCGAGGAGGAGTGGGGGGGCGAGCCGGTGGGGGAGATCCGCCTCCAGGCACCACCGCAGGAGCCCATCAGGGTGGGGCCCGGAGAGGTCCCCCGCCTGGTGGACGAGCTTCCCCTGCTCGCCCTGGTGGGGGCGGTGGGCAGGGGAATGGAGCTTTGCGGGGCGGGGGAGCTCCGGGTGAAGGAGAGCGACCGGCTGGCGGGGACCCGGGAGGTACTTGCCTGCTTTGGCATCGGGGTTGAGCTGGCGGAAGATGGCTGGCAGGTTGAGGGAGGCCAGCGGCCCCGGGCCGGCGAGTGTATGGGGCTCAGCGACCACCGGCTGGTGATGCTGGCACTGGCGGCGGCCCTTACGGCAGAGGGGGAGAGCCGTGTTGGGGGAGTGGAATGGCTCTCGGTAAGTTACCCGCAGCTGCTGAGGGAGCTTGTCCTCTTGGGGGCGGAAGTAGAACCGGCCGGCTAGGCAGGGGGCTCCTGAGGGGAGGACTCCCCGCCGGGGGGAGGTTCGGCGCGCATCATCACCGTGCGGGTGTGGGGGCTTCGCTCCAGGCGGAAGCGCTGGCCGAGGAAGTATTTGCGGGCCAGCTCGTTCTCGGCGATCTCCTCGGGGTGGCCGCTCACCAGCACCTGGCCGTCCACCATGATGTAGGCCCGGTCGCAGATGGGCAGGGTGGCCTGGACGTTGTGGTCGGTTACCAGCACCCCCAGCCCGCGTTCCTTGAGGCCGACGATGATCTCCTCCAGGGACTCAATGGTGATGGGGTCAATGCCGGTAAAGGGCTCGTCCAGCATGATGAAGTCGGGGTCGTTGGCCAGGGCGCGGGCCACCTCCACCCGGCGCCGCTCACCCCCCGAGAGGACGTAGGCGGGGGCGTTTCTCAGGTGCCAGATGCCAAACTCGCTGAGCAGCTCCTTGAGGCGCCTCTCCTGCTCGCGGCGGGGGATTCCCCGCGCCTCCCACACCAGGCGGATGTTGTCGGCCACGGTGAGCTTCCTGAATACCGAGGGCTCCTGGGCGAGGTAGCCGATGCCCAGACGGGCCCGCTGGTAGATGGGTAGGCGGGTGATGTCTTCGCCGTTGAGGTAGATGTGGCCTTCGTCGGGGCTGACCAGGCCGATGGTCATGTAGAAGGTGGTGGTCTTGCCGGCCCCGTTGGGGCCGAGGAGCCCCACAATCTCGCCGGGGTAGAGCTCAATGGTCACGTGGTCCACCACCGCCCGGCCCCGGTAGCGCTTGACCACCTCCTTTACCAGCAGCTGCTTCTGTGGGGCCTTGGGGGCGGCGGTGGCAATGTCCGCCTGGGAGTGGGGCAGGTCTTCGCCCTGTTCCTCTGGCTGGGGTGTCTGGTGGGTCTCCATGGGAAGTCGCCTTGCCGGATTATAGACGGGGTTCGGCGCGACGGGTTCGCCCTAGTCCTGGGGCAGGGCGATGGGCGGGGTGCTGAGGTAGAGGGTAAGGCCGCCCAGGCGGTACTCAAACTCCACAAACAGGGCAGTGTACCCATCCTCGGGCAGGCTGACTTCGGCCTTTATTCCCTTGCCCTCCGGGAGGGAGGAAAGCTTTAGCTCCTGGGAGTGGAACTCTGCTTTCCTGAAGTCGCGTACCGCCGAGGTTGCCTGCCAGAGGCGGGCGGCGCGGGGGGCGGGGTCTGACCAGGCGGAGATGGAGAGCTTCCCCTCCTTCTGCTCGTAGCGGTAGCCCACCGCGGGGAGCTCTGCCCGGCCCGCCCCCACCAGGGTCATGAAGGCAACGGCGGGGAGTAGGCGGGAGTAGTCCTCCGCTCCGTGGCCCCGGTTGGGGACGATGAGCAGGGCGCGGGGCGGGGGGAGCTTGCCGAAGTAGAGCTGGGAGGCGTCAACCGGCCAGTAGGGGTCGTTTGAGCCCACGATGGCAAGCTTGGGCAGGGTGAGGTGCTCCAGGTAGGAGAAGGGGTCCACGGTGGAGACCAGGAGGTCGCCCCGCGGGGTGCCCACCACCTGGGGCAGGCCCTTCTCGGTGTAGGCGGCGATCATCTCCGAGTAGTCGCCCCAAAACTCCACCTGGTGGGGGAGCTGCTTGGGGAAGTTGAGCATGTCAAAGGCGATGGGGGCGATGGCGCTCACCCGGGGGTCCAGGGCGCCGGCAAGCCAGGTGGTCCAGCCCCGCTTGGAGGCGCCGGTCAGGGTGAAGGTGGCGATGGGGACCCCATGCCCTGCCGCCACCTGCTGGACGGCGTCCATCGCCCTAACTACCGCCTTTACCATGGGAAGCAGGATGGGCCAGTCCTCCTCGCCGCTGGCCATGAACTGCTCAAAGGTGTGGGAGAGCAGATCGTCCTCGGTGAGGCCGCCAAACAGGGGCTGGAAGGGGACCTGGCGCAGGATGGCTACCGGCTGGCCGGTGAGGTCGGTGACCATCTTGCCCTGGCGGCAGTATTCCCGAAGGTCGGCCTTGAGCCGGCTATCGCTTAGGTCGTTTTTGGTGCCGCCGGTGATGTAGAGGAGGGCGTGGGGGGCAGGAGGGGGTGAGGCGGGAAGGACCAGGAAGAGCTCGTGCTGCCAGGTGACGGTGCGCCAGGTCTGGCTGGTGAGGCGAAGGCCCAGGCAGGTGGTGCCGGCGATGCCCACCTCGTCAACCTGCGAAAGCTCAAAGCTTGGGTCGGGGCGGTGAAGGTAGGCGGGAAGCAGGGAGGGATGGGCAGCGTGGGCGGGCAGGGCAAGGAGGCCAAGGGCCACAAAGAACAGGGAGAGAAACCTTGGGACCATCCGCATCATGGGAACCATGATAGCGGGAAACCCCACCCCTGGCCCCCTCCCCGCAGGCGGGGAGGGGAGAACACCCCTCCCCCTAACCCCCTCCCCGCAAGCAGGGAGGGGGGAGTTTTCGTAATCCCTCCCCTCGTGAGGGGAGGGTGGCCGCCGTGAGGCGGGCGGGTGGGGTGGAGCTTGGCCTCCGCAGGAAGACCCCACCCCCTAGCCCCCTCCCCGCAAGCAGGGAGGGGGGAGAGATATAATCCGCTCTGGAAACTGGTTCCAGACGGGAGGATGGCTATGGAAGAGCTGGTTCAAGAGCTCAGGAAGAAGAATGACTTTCTTCTCTGGAGCTTCTGGGCGATGGTGATTATGAGTGATTGGACGATGGGTTGGAGAAGGCCAGCTAGTCCAATTGAAACGATCGGGGAGTGGATTGTTCTTTTTGTCCTGGTTGTGCTTGTTCCCACTCTGGTGATCAAGTTCAGGCGGATAGGTGAGAAGGGCCTGGAGCTGTGGATCGTGATAGTCGTTATCTTGATTTCTTGGTTGGGAAGTCTGGTCTTCGCGGTGAATCGGCTTATTCTTTAAGGGCGAGTGCTTGAGACAACATTCCCGAATCTTTCCTGATTGAGGGACATTCCCGACCCCTCCCTGTGAGCAACCCCTCCCCCGACCCCTCCCCGCAGGCAGGGAGGGGAGAACACCCCTCCCCCTAACCCCCTCCCCGCAGGCGGGGAGGGGGGAGTTTTCGTAATCCCTCCCCTCGTGAGGGGAGGGTGGCCGCCGTGAGGCGGGCGGGTGGGGTGGAGCTTGGTCCCTGTGAGCAACCCCTCCCCCGACCCCTCCCCGCAGGCAGGGAGGGGAGAATACCCCCCCCCCTAACCCCCTCCCCGCAGGCGGGGAGGGGGAACGCGTGGGGGGCGGGTTTTTATGGAGATGGGGTAATTCGGAGGGATGTGGGAATGGGGCTAGCTGTTTACCCGACTTAGCTCCTCTATCACCTTCTCTGCCGGGATGTCCAGGTCGCAGAGGGCATTGGTGAACTCCACTGCGCGGGCAAGGTGGGCAGGATCGGCGGGAAGGCCGGCGTTTACCTGCTCAACCATAAGCTTCAGTCCCGCAATCACCCGGTAGAAGTTGAGCGCCGCCTGGTCAAGGGGAGGGTCGCCGAAGACCCGGCGCTGGTCCTGGTAGCTCTCAATGAACTTGGCCCCGATAACCTCGGAGTAGAAGACCCGAAGGTGAAGCTCGGCCACTGCCACGTCAAAGAGGGGGTCCCCCATGAGGGAGTCGCCCCAGTCAAGGACTGCCTTTACCACCTCCCCCTGGACGATGACATCGTCGGGGGTGAAGTGGCCGTGGAGCAGGCGGTAGCCGGTGCAGGGGAAGCTCTGCCAGCGCTCAAGGATCCACTGGCACCAGGGCTGGAGGGGGGCGTAGAGGGGGTTTTGGGCAAACCCCTCGGCGATGGAGCCCATCAGGGCGGCAAAGGATAGCTCGTCATCAAGCATGGGGTAAGGCAGGGGGAGGTGCTCGCTGCCCCGCAGGTGGTGGAGGTGGGAGAGCTGGAGGGCGAGCTGGTAGGTGCGGGTGAGGCCCAGCTCGCCGAAGCGGTCGGTAAGTCCGGGGCGAAGGTCGGGGGCGCTCCCCTCCACATAGTC
This sequence comes from bacterium, assembly GCA_026981635.1. Lineage (GTDB taxonomy): Bacteria > 4484-113 > 4484-113 > JALSIF01 > JALSIF01 > JALSIF01. The sequence continues at coordinate 5,535 of JALSIF010000316.1, forward strand.
CATCACCAGAAATGGCTCCCCCAGCGCCTCGGCGTCGGTCTCCACGCTCCAGGCGAAGGGGACCGGGTAGCCGTGGCCGTGAAGGAACTGGAGGACGGAGAACTCCCTGAGGGCAGAATCGGGGGCGGGGCGGATGTCGGTGTCGCGGTGTAGCTTGATCACCCAGTCCAGGGGCTTCTTCTTGCCGGTGAGGGAGTGGTAGAGGCCGCGAAAGCGGTAGAGCTGGTGGCGGGGACCAAGCTTTAGCACCGAAAGCTCAGGGGAGGAGATCTCCCCCCTAAGGCCCGCCTTGCGGCGCAGAAAGGTGATGAAGCGGTCCCTGAGCCCGGCAAGTTCTGCCTTGGTGACCATGGCTCCTTTTTCTACCTTAGGGCTAGCCTCCCCGGCTGGCCACCTCCTCCTCCAGGTAGAAGGAGGCATAGACCCCGCCGCGGCGGATGAGCTCCCGATGGGTGCCGGTCTCCACGATGGCCCCGTCCCTTATCACCACGATGAGGTCGGCGTCCTTGATGGTGGAGAGGCGGTGGGCGGCGATCAGGGTGGTCCTGCCATACATGAGCTTCTCCAGCGCCCGCTGGACCACCTGCTCGCTCTCCTTGTCCAGGGCGGAGGTGGGCTCGTCCAAGAGGAGGATGGCGGGGTCCTTGAGCAGGGCGCGGGCGATGGCGATGCGCTGCTTCTGGCCGCCAGACAGCCCCACCCCGCCTTCGCCGATCACCGTGTCGTAGCCGCGGGGAAGCTCAATGATGAAGTCGTGGGCGCCGGCCGCCATGGCGGCGTTGAGCAGATCTATCTCGTCCACCCCCTGACAGCCGTACATCAGGTTCTCGCGCACCGTGCCGTGGAAGAGGATGGTCTCCTGGGCAACGTAACCGATGTGGCGGCGAAGGCTGGCAAGCTTTATGTCGCGCACGTCAATCCCGTCAATCAGCACCCGGCCCCGCTGGGCCTCGTAGAAGCGGGGGATGAGGTTTAGGATGGTTGACTTTCCGGCCCCGCTTGCCCCCACCAGGGCCACCGTCATGCCGGGGCGGATGTGGAGGTTGAAGTCCCTAAGCACCTCCTCCCCGCCCGGGTAGCTGAAGTAGACGTGGTCAAAGAGGATCTCCCCGCGGCACTCCCTAAGCTCAACCGCCCCCGGGCGGTCCTCAATCTCAATGGGCAGGTCCAGGATCTGGAAGATGCGCTCGGCGGGGGCGGTCCCCTGGGCGATGGTGACAAAGACCCGGCTAAGCTTGGTAAGCGGCGAGACCATGAGGGCGGCAAGGCCGGCCAGGGCCAGAAGCTCGCCCGCACTCATCACCCCCTGGGCGATCTGGACCGCCACGTAGTAGAAGATGACCACCGGGCCCAGAAAGCCCAAAAACTCCACGAAGGGGACCAGGAAGCTGGCGTACCAGGCAAACCTCAGGCCCTCGGCGAGGCCCTGGCGGTTGATGCGGCGGTAGCTTTCAAACTCCTGCTCTTCGGTGCACTGGGTCTGGACCAGGCGGAGGATGGCGATCCCCTCCTGGAGCTCGCCGGTGAGCCGGCCCAGGATCTCCATCAGCTGGCGGTTGATGTCGCGAAGCAGGGGGGTCATGAAGCGAAGGAGGAGGAAGACCACCCCCATGATCACCGCCATAAGGATCAGCACCCGCCAGTCGATCAGGGCGATGGCGATGATGCCGGCAAGCACGGTGATGGGGGCGGTGACCAGGCTCTCCTGGGCGGAGTTTAGGAAGTCGCCCAGCTTCTGGACGTCGTTGGTGATGCGGGCCATGAGCTCGCCGGTGCGGCTCTGGTCCAGGGTGGCAAAGGAGAGG
>JALSIF010000317.1 GCA_026981635.1 bacterium
CGTGGACGAGAGCGACGCCGAGTTCATCGTCCCCGACCTTATCGCCGATGATGAGGAGCTGATGGCGGTGTGGCAGGAGGCCATCGCCCACTCCCTCATGGCCTACCGCAGGCTTTGCGAGATGCTCTCTGTCAAGGTGGAGAAACGCTTCCCCGAGATGAAGAAGACCTACCGCAGAAAGCTGGTCCGCCAGACCGCCCGCTCTGTCCTACCCAACGCCACCGAGACCAAGATCCTCATCACCGCCAATGCCCGGGCCTTGCGCCACTTCATTGAGATGCGGGCGGCAGAGGGCGCCGACCGGGAGATCCGGGTGCTGGCGGTAAAGGTGCTTGAGCTCATGCAACGTGAGGCGCCAAACATCTTCTTTGACTTTGAGGTCTACACCGCTGACGACGGGGCGCCGGCCGCAAGGCCCGCCTACAGCAAGGTCTAGGAAGGGAGAGCTCTGGGCGGGGGGGAATATCCCCCTACCCTCCCCGGCGGCGGCGCAGGAAGTCCTCCACCATGCGGCGGATCTGCTCTTCACTGAGGGCAAACTGATCGTTTCCCGCCGGCCTTCCCGCCACCACGGTGGGCTGACCCACCGCTGGTGCAGTCCCGGCTAGGGCGGCTCCTCCCCCCTCCTCGATGGGCACCTGGCCCACCATGGAGCGGGAGGGAGAGGGCCTCAGGCTGCCCTGCTCCCTAAAAGTTGGCAGGGGCTTGTCGGTGTAGCCGTTTTTGGCCCTAACCATCTCCCAGGGGACCGACTCGTAGGCCAGCCTTTTTCGGTTGATGAGATGGAGGGGGGTGATGTTGTCGCTGGTGGCACTGCCCCCCCAGGTTCCGCTGCCCAGGGTCATGGCGGGGGGCAGGTTGGTGGTTAGTCCGATGGAGCCCTGGGAGGCGGGGGTGTTTACCAGGATGCGAAAGACCGGCTTTTCCAGGGCGAAGGCCATGATCACCTCGGGGTCCTCGCCGTGCACCACCAGGGTGTGGCCCACCCCGCCCAGGTTTACGATCTCAATGCAGCGCCGGCAGCCCTCCCGCCAGTCCTCCACCTCCCAGAAGCAGATCACCGGCGAGAGCTTTTCCCGGGTGAGGGGATAGTCCCGGCCCACCGCGGGCTCTTCCACCACAATCATGGGGGTCCCCTCGGGGATCGAAAAGCCTGCCCACTCGGCCAGCACCCAGGGGGCCTGGCCGACGATCTTGGGGCTTATGCGCCCCCCGGGAAACATCAGCTCCTGAAGCTTTGCCGTCTCCTCCCGGCTGGCGAAGTAGCAGCCCCGGCTCAGGAGCACCTCCCGCGCCTGGGGTGCCACCTTGCGGTCCACCACGATGGACTGCTCGCTGGAGCAGATCACTCCCCAGTCAAAGGTCTTGGAGGCGATGATGTCGTCAATCGCCTTCTCCACATTGGCCGACTGGTGGATGTAGGCGGGGACATTGCCCGGCCCCACCCCCAGGGCGGGGTTGCCGCTGGAGTAAGCCGCCCGCACCATGGCGGTGCCACCGGTGGCCAGGATAATGCCAGTGAGCCGGTGGCCCATCAGCTCCTTGGTCCCCTCCAGGGTGACATTGTGGATGGACTGGACGGTGGCACGGGGAGCACCGGCTCTTACTGCCGCCTGGTCAAGCAGGTCGCAGAGCTCGGCGATGCACTTTCTGGTCCTGGGGTGGGGAGCAAACACCACCGGGTTGCGGGACTTTACGCTGATCAGGGCCTTGTATATGACGGTGCTGGTGGGGTTGGTGGAGGGAGTGATGCCTGCCACAATCCCCACCGGCACGGCTATCTCAGCGATGCCCAGCTCCCGGTCCTCGGCGATCACCCCGACGGTGCGCAGGGGAAGGATAAACTCCAGCACCCGATCGGTGGCGAAGCGGTTCTTCATCTCCTTGTGATCGGGCCTGCCGTAGCCGGTCTCCTGGTGGGCCAGCTCGGCAAAGTGGCGGGCCTTCTCCCGTGCCGCCTCGGCCATGGCTATGCAGATCTGGTCAACCTGCTCTTGGGAAAACTCCTTCAGGGCGTGGTAGGCCAGCTCGGCCGCCCGCAGGCGGTCCCTCACCTCCTGGATGGAGCGAATGTCGGGGTCAAGTTCAGCCATGGCCCACTAGCCGGCTCCCTCCCACCTCCGAGGCAAAGCTCTCACCTCAGATGCGACCAAGCTTTCTGAAGGCGTCCAGCAGTTCCTGCTTGGTCGCACTGCTGATCTCCCTGCCAGAGAGGGGGAAGTTCTCCGTCCGCCGGGCCAGATTCCTCAACTCCCTCACGGACAGACCTTCCAGAGCTCCTCCCTCACCGGAAGCAATACGAGATGGTGATGGCTCCCTTCCTCCGCTCTGTCCTTGGGGGACCTCCCTCCTCCCCAGGGTCCGCAGTTTCTCCACCCGAGGACTCTTAAGAAGCTCATCCACCATCCCGTGGGGGCGAGGAATCACATGGACGAAGAGAAGCTCCCCCACTCTCTGGGCAGCCGCAGCTGCCGCATCCACTGCCGCCTTGACCGCCCCCACCTCGCCCAGGAAGTAGACCGTCATCAGTCCACCGCTGGAGCGCTCCTTCCTGAGCAGGGTGACGTCGGCGGCCTTGAGGCCTGCATCGGCCGCTTCAATCATGCCGACCAACCCGCGGGTCTCAACCATGCCCAGGGCCCTGTCGGCATACCGGTCAGCCATGAAGACCTCCTGCTAGGTCTCCTTCCCCACCCGCTCGGTGTAGCCACCGGGGATGATGGTCTCCACCTCAGCGTGGGGCCGCGGGATGACATGGACGCTTTTTAGCTCGCCCACCCGCTGGGCCGCGGCAGCCCCCGCATCTACCGCCGCCTTGACCGCGCCCACCTCACCGCGGACGAAGACGGTGACGAAGCCGCCGCCGATCACCTCCTTGCCCACCAGGTGGACATCGGCTGCCTTGACCATGGCATCGGCAGCCTCAATGGACCCGACCAGACCGCGGGTCTCAATCATCCCGAGGGCTATCTCCCTGATGTCCATCTTTCCTGTGACCTCCCCAGTTAGAGCCTTGCTCGTTGCTCCCTGTCTATCTTCGGTTCTTCCCTCAGCGGCCAAATCCGAAGGAGGGTGGCCCGAAGCCTTTTTCCTCACTCTCCTCTGGAGATTTAACTTTCACCGTCAGCTTTACCGTCCTGCCCGGCTTAAGAACGACCTGGCTTACATCAGCCTCCATCACGGTACCCTTCGCCGTTTTTATGGTCAGGTTGTAGGTTGCAGGAGGAACCTTAGATAAAACCACGACCCCATTGTCAGGTACCGACTGGACTATCCGGTCCTGAACTGATGAGCTACCTATCGGTTCCAGCACCACCTGGACAAATCCGCGCCGCATACCGGTCTGAGCGTCCACCACGGTGATGGCGATGGTGCCAGGGTAGTCCTTGAACTTGCCACAGCTGGTGGAAACGGCCAGGAGAAGGGCCATCACCCCGCCTGCCAGTCCTGCCAGGATAGCCTTGCGCATGGTCATCTCCCCGTGCTCACCTTTCCAAGCCTAGCAGCCTCACCTCGCCCTTTCCTTCAACCAACCTCCCACAAACAAACCCTTCAAACCCTGCCTGGGTGGCAACCTCCACTGCTTTGCCCTCATCCCCTGTTGCCACAACTGCCAGGTAGCCTGCCCCCATGTTGAAGGTGTGCCACATCTCTTTAGGGGACACCCCACCACGGGCGGCGATTATAGCAAACACCTTTGGGGTGGGGATGGAGCAGGTATCCACTTCAGCGTCAAGCCCGGCCGGCAAGACCCGGGCCAGGTTGTCCTCAATGCCGCCCCCCGAAACGTGGACCAGCGCCTTAAGACCAACTCCTTCTTCCCTGAGCCTTGCCACCAGCGGGGCATAGCAAAGGGTTGGGCGAAGCAGGGCATCAACCAGAGCCTCCCCGAGCTCCTCCCAGGGGCGCGTCCACTCCTCATCACCGAGCCCCTCAAACACCCTGCGCACCAGGGTGTAGCCGTTGCAGTGGACCCCGCTTGAGGCAAAGCCCACCACCACATCGCCCGGCTCCATGAGCTCCGGCCTGGGGAGGGGGTCCCCCTCAAGCCTGCCCAGGCCAAAACCTACCAGCTCATAGGTCCCCGGAGGATAGAGGTCCCCCAGTTCTGCGATCTCCCCCCCCACCAGGGCCGCTCCGATCCGGGAACACTCCTCGGCCATCCCCGCCACCAGCTCCTCAATCACCTCCGGCACCACCCGGTGGATGCCTATGTAGTCCAGAAGGAGCATGGGGCGGGCGTCGGTAGCCACCACATCGTTCATCACCGCCGCCACCAGGTCCCTGCCCGCATCCCGGTGGCGGCCAAAGCGGCTGCTTAAAAGAAGCTTTGAGCCCACTCCGTCGGTGCTGGCGGCAAGCAGGGAGCCGTCGGGAAGCCGGTAGAGGGCAGCAAATCCCCCCACCGAGGAGACCACCTCCGGGCCCAGGGTGTTCTTAACCAGGCGCCTTATGCGGGAGACCGCCTCGTCTTGGGCGGCGATGTCCACCCCCGCCTCCTTGTAGCTAAGGCCCCTCTTCTCGCCCTCACTTCCCACGGGGAAAGTCTAGCGCCCATCCCCTGATCCCCGGGGGCAGGCTGGCGGCCATATAATCGCTCAGGTGTTCCTTTCCCGCCTCACTCTGCGCCACTTCCGAAACTTTGACCAGCAGACCCTTTCCCCCTTTGCCGGCCGCAACCTCATCTTCGGCCAGAACGCTCAGGGCAAGACCAACCTGATTGAGGCCATCCACCTGCTCACCTACCTGCGCTCCTTTCGCACCGGCCGGGAGCGGGAGCTCATCATGCGGGGAAGGGAGTGGGCGATGATTGAGGCAGAACTCATGAGCAGCCGCCGGGGTCGGGAACACATCCGGCTGGTCCTGCGCGGCGGGCAGAAGTACCTTCGGGTAAACGGTGCCCCGGTAGCCCGCCAGGAAGACTACCTGGGGCTGGTGCTGGCCCACTTCTTCATCCCCTCCGACCTGAGGCTGATTGCCGGTGAGCCCCGCGAGCGACGGGCCCTGCTGGACGTGGAGGTGGTGCGCGCCTTGCCCCGCTCGGCAGCCCACATTCGTGCCTACTACGAGCTCTTGGACCAGCGAAACGCCCTACTTCGTGAGCTTGCCCAGCAGGAAGGGCCGCCCCCGGAGAGCACCCACAGGCTCCTTCGCCAGTACGGCGCCCAGCTTGCCGAGGAGGGCAGCCGGCTGGTGGAGGCGCGCATGCGCCTGCTTGCCGAGATTATCCCCCGCACCGAGCGCTTCTACCGCAAGATGAGCGGTGGGCGGGAGACCCTTGCCCTAACCTACCGCACCTACTGGGGGGAGGAGGTAGCACCAGAGCAGTTTGACCCCCGGGGCTACCGGCAGAGGATGGAGCAGGACCTTAGTGGCGAGCTCTTTAGGGAGATTGAGATCGGCCACACCCGTGCTGGGCCCCACCGGGACGACCTGGAGTTTGCCCTGGAGGGGAGGCTGGTGAAGAACTTTGGCAGCCAGGGCCAGATGCGAAGTGCGGTGCTCGCCTTCAAGCTTGCCCTGTGCGAATTTACCGCCGACTATGGAGAGCCGCCCATCCTCTGCCTGGACGACGCCCTAAGCGAGCTTGACGATGCAAGAAGGCTGAGGCTAGTTGAGATACTGGGCGAAATCCGCCTGGGCCAGGTCTTTATTACTGCCGCCAGCAGAAGGGAGTGCGCTCCGCTGGAGGGGCAGATGGCCAAGCTCTTTCTGGTGGAGGCGGGCACCATCAGGGAGCTTACCGAGCCCCTCGGGGCAGGCGGGGCCGATTAAGATAGGGCCAGCCCATGGCCAAGGCGACCCGTGCAGGCGACACCCCCCTCTTCCAGCAGTACCGTCGCATCCATGAGGAGGTGCCCGACGCCCTGCTCATGTTTCGCCTGGGCGACTTCTACGAGCTCTTCTGGGAGGACGCCAAGGAGGCGGCCGCTCTGCTGGGGCTCCAGCTTACCGCCCGGGACAACCGCGGCGAGCGGGTGCCCATGTGCGGCATTCCCCACCACGCCTTCACCCGCTACGTAAGACGCCTGCTGGAGGCGGGAAGGAAGGTGGCGGTAGCAGAGCAGCTGGAGGACCCGGCCACCGCCAAGGGACTGGTGGAACGGGGGATAGTCCGGGTGCTTACTCCGGGGACGGTGATTGAGGAGGAGCTGGTTGACCCCGGGCTGGGCAACTTCCTCGCCCTCATCCTCCCCTTTGGGGAGAAGATCGGGGTGGCCATCCTGGAGTCCTCTGGCGGTGAAACCCTGCTCTACGAGCTTCCCTCCGACCAGGTGGAGGAGGCGGTGGAGCTGGTCTCCACCAGCGGGGCAAGCGAGATTCTGCTGGAGCGGAGTCTTCGCCGGCGGCGGGAGGTGGAGATCCTCCGCCAGAAGCCGGGCCTCTCCCTCGAGTGGTTTGAGAACCTGACCGACCCCAAGGAGGCGGAAGACTACACCCACCGCACCTTGGGCCTGGCCCGCCTCAGGGGGCTGGGGATCGCCGAGAGCCCCGCCCTGATTCTTGCCCTCTACCACCTGCTTCGCTACCTCGCCTACACCTTCCGCATTGAGAATCCTCGCCTTCGCATCCGGGTGGTCCCCCTGGGCGACCACCTGCTCCTCTCCACCACCGCGGTAGACAGCCTGGAGCTGATCCGTTCCGTCCGCGGTGGGCGGGAGGGAAGCCTGCTTGCGGCGGTGGACCGGACCAAGACTCCGGCCGGCCGGCGGCGGCTGGCCCAGCTTATCGTCCGCCCCCACCGCCGCCTCGCTCCCATCCGCGCCCGCCAGCGCCTCACCCTCTCGCTCTCCCGGCTGGAGCCGAAGGAGCGTGGCAGACTCGCCGGGCTTCTGGGGGAGACGGCCGATGTTGAGCGGATCGTAAACCGGATGCACTTCGGTCGCACCACCCCGCGCGACCTTGCCGCCCTGCGAGACACCCTTAGGCGGCTTCCCGCCATCGCCGGTCTTATCCCCCCGGCCAGCGGTGCCATGGCCGAGCGGATCCGGGAGCGCCTGGCGGGGTTTGAGCCCCTGGCCGACTACCTCAGCCGGGCCATCGCCCCCGAGCCGCCGGCAAAGCTGGGCACCGGCGAGGCCATCGCCCCGGGTTTCAGCGAGAAGCTTGACCGCTACCGGGAGGTCCTCAGGGAAAGCGACGCCTGGTTCAGGGGCTACCAGGAGCGCCTTAGGGAGGAGACCGGGATAAAGAGCCTCAAGGTTCGCCACACCCCCGCCTTTGGCTGGTTCATTGAGGTGACCAACCCCAACCTCCACCTGGTCCCCGACTACTTTGAACGCCGCCAGACCCTGAAGGGAGGCGAGCGCTTCA